>NZ_CAWNHY010000122.1:0-33571 GCF_963874335.1 Vibrio sp. V10_P2A27P122
GTTATAATGATGGATTATTTCAATATGGCTTGGCTTAACCATTGATCAAATTGACTTTTTGGTAAAGCGCCATTGATCATATCGACTCGTTGACCATTTTTAAACACCATAATGGTTGGAATGCTGCGAATTTGAAATTTTGTGGCGAGGCTTTGTTCACTTTCAGTATCAATTTTTATAAAGCGAATGTTTCCTTTTCGTTCCGTCGCAGCATCACTGAATACAGGAGCAAAACCCACACACGGATTACACCAAGGTGCCCAGAAATCGACGACAACGGGTTGGCGACTATTAAGTAGTGCTTCGAAATTGGCTTCCGTTCCTTCAATGGGCGCTCCATCAAATAGGGGAGCTTGGCATTTACCGCAATTTGGGCTTTCTGTCACTCGTTCTATCGGAACTCGGTTCATTGCGTGACACGAAGGACAACGAGTATTAAATGTTGACATGGTTTCCTCTCTTTATTTTTGTGTTTTGCTCCAGTCGCATTTAACGCACTAGACTTAACGTCGGAGCAAAAGCGCGTATACTGACTGACATCAAAAGGACCTTTTGAGTCTCATTTCTCTTTCATACGATGAGTTTTTAATTTTAGGTCTTTGGATTGCATTAGAAAATACAACAAAAACAGGTTAACAATGACAAAATTCTATGCCGAAATTACAGGTTGGGGTAAATGCCTACCACCTGCAACGCTCTCAAACCATGATCTTAGCACCTTTATTGAAACTTCCGATGAGTGGATTAAAACTCGCACCGGGATTGAACAGCGCCGCATTAGCCATGTGAATACCTCGGATTTAGCTACGGTGGCTGCCCAACACGCCATCGCTTGTGCTGGGATTGATGCAACTGAGATTGATCTCATCATCATCGCAACCTGTTCGCCAGATTCTCTTATCCCAAATATTGCCTCGAAAGTGCAGCAGAACCTTGGGATTAAAAATGCAGCCGCTTTTGACTTAAATGCAGCTTGTACCGGTTTTGTTTATGGATTAGAAACTGCGACGCGTTTAATGCAAGCAAGCCATTACCGCCATGCGTTAGTGGTGGGTGCTGAGCGTCTCTCTTTTTACATTGATTGGACCAAACGTGATACCGCCGTGTTGTTTGGTGACGGTGCTGGTGCTGTTGTCTTGAGTAAAACCGATAAAGTAGTGGGTTTGCAAGATGCACAAATCGGTTGTGATGCAGAAGGGCGTGATATTTTGGCGGTGCCTAAATTTGGCTCATCGATGGATCGTTTTGCCGCTGACAATGGGTATTGGGATTTTGATTTTGTTGGGAAAGAGATTTTTAAACGCGCGGTTCGAGGCATGGGCGCAGCGGCGCAAACTGTGTTGGCGCGTTCCGGTCTTTCAACCGAACAAGTCGATGTGGTGATCCCGCATCAAGCGAATATTCGCATCATTCAAACCTTGTGTGACTTATCAGGTATTAGCCAAGATAAAGCATTCGTTAACATTCAACACTATGGTAATACGTCTGCCGCGACCGTACCTATTGCATTGTGTGAAGCGGTTGAACAAGGGAAAATCAAACCGAATGATAACCTGCTGGTGGCCGCTTTCGGGGCGGGCTTAACTTGGGGGGCTGGGCACATCAAATGGGGCGAGCGTGTTACCGCGATTAGCCGTAGCCAAGCGCAGTTACCAGAGTGTCAGTCCAGTGCGTTAGAATTATTGGCCAATGCAATTGAGCACTGCCAGCAGCGCCCGCTATCTAAATAACGTTTAGAAAACAAATGTTCACACACTACAAGCAGTATGAAAACAGGCCACAATGTGGCCTGTTTTACTCTCAATGCTAGGTGTGTAAACTAGGCAATCGCCATGGCGAGCAGGCTAATTGGATGAATGGTTTCTAACGCGGTATTTTCTTCAATTTGCCATTTACAGGTTTCACAATCGGTAATCGCATAGTCAGCTTGCGATGTTTTGATTGCATCAAACAGGTGCGCGCCAATTTTCATTGAAACGTCATAGTTCTCTTCTTTAAAACCGTAGGTTCCCGCTAAGCCGCAGCATTCGCTGTCTAAGACCACTAACTCCAATCCTGGGATCATTTTTAATAATTCAATGGTAAAAATGACATTACCGCTGCGTTCAAGGTGGCAAGGGGTGTGGTAAACCACTTTCAAGTTAACGGGTTTCATTTTAGGCGCATTACCGCTCATGAACTCTTTGAGTAGAAAGCGCGTGACGTACTCGATTTGTTTGACCACCTTACTATTATCAACCCCTAAAACATGAGGGTATTCTTGTTGTAAGGTAAACGAACACGTTGATGAGGTGGAGAGGAGCGTCGTTTGACGATCAACTACCGCGGCTTCGATATTTTTCACATTCAATAGCGCATTTTTACGTGCTTTATCGTGAAAACCATTGGCAATCAGCGGTACACCACAGCATTTCTCGTTATCCAGTAACCGTACGCCGATATTCATCGCATTCATCACAGAGACAAAATCTTTACCTAACTGCGGGTGGTTATAGTTAACGTAGCAGCCGTGGAAATAGGTCACTTGCCGGTTATACAGGGGTTGGCGTGTGCAGTTCTGCTTAAACCAACGACGAAACGTGCCGTGTGAATATTTGGGAAGTGATTTATGATCGTGCACACCAATGGTCTTGTGCATCAGTTTTTTTACCATCGGCATAGCCGTAGCAGCGTTCACAATCGGTGCAAATGGTGTGGCGATCGTGCCAAAAAGATCGGTATGGCTCAGCACGTAATCACGCACCAGCTTTGGACTCAGCGTTTTTTTACCATGTTTGCCACGCGCCACAGCAATGATATCGCCAATTTTTACTCCGGAAGGACAGGCGGTTTCACACCGTTTGCAGTTGGTGCAGAGCTTGAGTAGGTCGTCATAATACTCTGCGCTTTTAATCCTCAAGCGTTCGCCATCCGGCCCGCACTGTTTTGGCCCCGGATAGAGTGGGTTTGCTTTAGCAACCGGGCAATAAACGGTACAAACAGTGCATTTGATGCATTGATCAAAAGAGGTATTTTTGGGTGCGGCTTCAACAAAAGAGGTGCTCATACTAATACCTCCTGAATGACGGGTCGAGATTGAGTTTGAGCCATAATTTGAGAGGTAGCGTGGTAAGCGCTGGCAATAGCAACGCCTCCACCGCTGCCTTCAAAGACAGGATCATAACCCGCGAGCATCGAACCACAGCAGTATAAATTGGTAATGATATTACCTTGATGAGTTGGGTTCAGTGACGTGTTGGTCAGCACACCAAAGGTCATGAAAGGGTGAGAGTTTGCCGAGAAAAAGGCATGGTTTCGCCATAGAGCGCGATCATGACAGCTTTCCGTCTCTAATTGGAACACGGGTTCGCTAATACCGTGATGAGAAGCCTGTAAACCTTGGCTGAAATAGCTCCCTGTAGCCATCACGAAATGGTCAGCTTGAATCGGCATATCATTGAGATTTTGAGTATGAATGGCGGTTAAACGGTTGCCATCAAATTCACCACTGATGACTTTATCGCCTTTTAAATGGGTACCACCCATGGTTAAAAAAGCTCGGCTGAGTGTCTCTTCAATGCGGATGCCCATTAATGATGGCGGCATGGTCGGGACTTCATGCAACTGCAAGTTGGTTTCCAATTTGAGTTTGTTCAGTAAGGTTAACCCATCACCATTGCCCATGATGGCAGGTAGGATCACTAGATCTTGCACAGTGGCATGACGGATCAGTTGATCACAAAAACTGCGCCATGCATGTGGTTGTTTGAGCAAACGAGCAATATCGATGGATCGCAGTTCGTTGGGATTATGGCGAAGTGCTTCGAAACCCGGAATCGTGATATTGATGATCTCACTTGGGATAGCCGAAAATGCAGGTAGAGCGCGTAAGTTATCTTGCAGCATATGTGGTTGAAAATCTCGATAACCATCGATGGCGAGCAGCACAATACGCTTGAAATCAGCATTCGTTTTATGTTGATAAACATAAGGTTGTGATAACCAAGTGGCTTTCAGTGTCCCCATCGGAGTAATGCGATAGTGGTTACTATTATCCGCTTGGTGTGTCAGCGGCATGCCGCGCTGCTGCAGCGTTTTTTGAAACCACATTAACCCTTGCGAAATAGTGTCAGCGCCAATTTTACTGTAAGGGTGATTCGGGGCTTGTTGACGTAATGCTTCCATGGCGAGCAAAGGGGATTCAACCGCTTCGCCGCTAGGCAGTTTACCCAGAACATCGATGGAACCGGATGAAAAATGCAGAGCACTTTGGCCTTGACTGATCAGTGCTGTTTTTAGGCCCGCTTGTAAGCAGCGAAGACCTGCACTGTAACCTGCAATTCCACCACCGATAATTGTGACGTCGTATTTCATCATAACGTCTCCTCACTTTCATTTTGCTTGTGTTGCGTTGGAATGTCATTGGCTCCGAACAAGCCTTCGTAAATCCAGTAACTGAATTCAGCCTCGCGCAGTGCATCTCCCCAGAAAATCGGTTTAATGCCTTTCCAGCGCTCTTCTAAAAACTCAACCAACAGTTGGCTCGATTGGTTTCCCGAAACGTGACCATATTCTTGAAATAAGCTGGCGGCGCGATAGCTGCAAAGCTCTCCTTGGCACGGCCCCATACCTAAACGAGTGCGGCGACGTAAATCGACCAAGTTATTTACATCGAGTTGTTTAATTGCGTATTCAATTTCGCCCGCGGTCACCATTTCACATTCACAAATAACCGCTTGGCTCTTTGCATCATCAGATAAGAAATTTTGTGCGCGCTCACCATGGCGATAAATAGCCGATTCATAGACGGGTTTGGCAATGCTGGCGGTTTTTTTGACCTGTTTTGGAGTTTCGTTGGAGCCGGGTAGGGCGCGAGTATGAGTTTCGCAAGGGGTATTATTGCCCAGTTTTTTGGCGACTAAATCGGTCGCCCATTCTGCCATTAGGCGGTAAGTCATTAATTTACCGCCTGTAATCGTGGTGAGGCCTTTCAATCCATCGCGTTGTTCGTGGTCAAGTAATACGATGCCGCGACTGATATTTCGGCCGCTGCCATCATCATTAATAGAGACCAATGGACGCACACCTGCATAAGCGCGTAGTACACGAGTATTCGCCATGATGGGGGCCAGTTTCGCGCCTTCGGCCAGTAGTATATCGACCTCTTTTTCAGTCACGTGCAGGTTGTCAATTTGGTCGTAGTCAATGTGTTCAGAGGTAGTACCGATAAGTGAAATGGTATCACCAGGGACAAGAATATCGGCATCAGAAGGCTTGCGACAGCGGTTGATCACAAGGTTGTTGATACGATAATCAAGGATCAGCAATGAGCCTTTCGCGGGGAACATTTTGATGTTGAGATCGGCGTATTCACAGATGTTTTGTCCCCATATTCCAGCTGCGTTAATCACTTCTTTGGCGAAAATCTCATACTGTTGATGAGTGCTCAGCTGTAAACAGCGTACGCCTAATACTGTGTCACCTTGGCGAATCAGCGACGTTACAATGGTCCTGTTCATAATCCGCGCACCATGCTCTTTGGCGTCTAGCACATTGGAAGCGCATAAACGAAAAGGATCGAGTGTGCCATCGGGTACTTTGATCGCGCCAACAAGGTTTGGATTAACGTGAGGCTCTAAACGCAGTGCTTCTTTGGCAGAAAGCGGCTCGGTTGTAATCCCAGCTTGAGCGCACGCGTCGATAAACGTGCTCTGAAAAGCAAGATCGTCTTCAGGCAGAGTAATGAACAGGCCGTCGGTTTTCTCTACACAATGTCTAGCGATATTTTTTAAAATTTGATTCTCTTGGATGCACTCTTTGGCCGATTCAGGATCGGTAACTGCGTAACGTGCCCCTGAGTGTAATAAACCGTGATTTCGCCCGGTGGTACCAGAAGCAATATCATCCTTTTCTAGCAAAATACACGCAATGCCACGCAGTGCGCAGTCGCGCATGATCCCAGTACCGGTTGCTCCGCCACCAATGATAACAACATCGGTTTCAAATCGTGTGGTTGTGGTCATGGTGAAACCTTATTCGATGAAAAACTTATATTTAGTGTGGCATTTTCAATAGAAAATGTTCGATATGTTGCTCACAAAAGCGCGAATGAGCGAAATTGTGTTTCATTTTGGCGGTAATTTTATCTTTGTATGTTATTTCATATCAAAATGATGAACGGTTTAACAATTTAGGTTGGGTTAATTTAACAACTGGAGTGGATTTTAGAGAACAAATGCGCTTACGAGCTGATCCGATGACTTCATCATCATGCCTCTCTTAGCAGTATGAAATCATATCTCTATCCGTTATTGCACTTGATTATGTCGTTGTTTATAGAGACACCCTTAGTTTCCTATCATTTGTTAAGCTCTGCGTTAATGAGCAGAAGATCAAAATAATGAGTTAATTAACAAAAAACGATATTGCAAGTAACAAAATTGTGTTCGAACGCTCATAAATGCTGTTTTTTAATTTTCGTGGGAAGAAAAATGTGCAAAATTTGCCACACACAAACATTGTGTACACAAAAAATAAACAAGGACACTTACTATGACTCGAACAAAACAACATACTCTTCTCGGAGAGTGTATCGCGGAGTTTATCGGCACCGGATTGCTGATTTTTTTCGGTGTAGGCTGTGTTGCTGCCTTAGTTCTTACTGGCGCACAATTTGGTCAGTGGGAAATCAGCATCATGTGGGGCTTAGGTGTGGCAATTGCCATCTATTGCACTGCGGGTGTTTCTGGAGCTCACATTAATCCGGCGGTGACCATTGCACTGGCCGCCTTCCACGGCTTCAACAAAGCAAAAGTACTTCCCTATATTGCGGCGCAAATGCTCGGTGCATTTTGCTCTGCTGCTCTGGTTTACGGCTTGTACAGCAACCTTTTTACTGATTATGAAATCGCACACAATTTTGTACGTAGCAGTCAAGAAGCGTTAGCCACAGCGGGTATTTTTTCTACCTACCCTAATGCTTCATTATCATTTGTTGGTGCATTGGCGGTCGAATTTGTCATCACAGCAGTATTAATGTTCGCTATTTTGGCACTAGGTGATGAAAATAACGGCGCACATCGCAATGCAATGAACCCATTGCTGATTGGTATTCTGATTGCGGTTATCGGTGGTTCACTTGGCCCATTGACTGGCTTTGCGATGAACCCTGCGCGTGATTTTGGCCCTAAATTGTTTGCCTACTTAGCTGGCTGGGACTACGCACTAACAGGTGCAAAAGATATCCCATACTTCATCGTACCTATCATTGCCCCTATTGCTGGTGCCTGTTTTGGGGCATGGGCTTACCCTAAATTTATTGGCGCGTACTTACCCACTGTCGGCGTAGGCTGCACCATTCCAAACCAGTGTGATGACGTAGAAGAAAGTGAGCAAGCTCACGTCTAAAATAACGATAACACTTCATAAAACGATTAACGTGAAAGATAAGGAAAAGACCATGACTGAGCAGAAATATATTGTTGCCCTTGACCAAGGAACAACAAGCTCACGTGCTGTAGTGTTAGATCATGATGCTAACATTGTCAGTGTTTCTCAGCGTGAATTTACCCAGATCTACCCTCAAGCTGGCTGGGTTGAACATGATCCACTGGAAATTTATGCGACGCAAAGTTCGACACTAGTAGAAGCACTTGGCAAAGCTGGTATTCGCAGTGATGAAATTGCGGCGATTGGTATTACCAACCAACGTGAAACTACGGTGGTGTGGAACAAAGAAACGGGTAAACCAGTCTACAATGCGATTGTATGGCAATGTCGACGTACCGCATCCATTTGTGAAGAATTGAAAGCACGCCCAGGGCTAGAAGAGTACATTCGCGAGAATACAGGCCTAGTGCTTGACCCTTACTTCTCTGGCACCAAAATCAAATGGATTTTGGATAATGTCGAAGGGGCTCGTGAAGACGCCGAGGCTGGAAAACTGCTGTTTGGTACAATTGACTCGTGGCTCGTTTGGAACATGACACAAGGCCGTGTTCACGTTACGGATTATACCAATGCATCTCGCACTATGCTTTTCAATATCAACAACTTGCATTGGGATGAGAAAATCCTAAAAGAGTTTGATATTCCTTTGTCTATGATGCCTGAAGTGAAGAAATCTTCCGAAGTTTACGGCCAAACCAACATTGGTGGTAAAGGCGGGACACGTATTCCTATTGCTGGAATTGCGGGTGACCAGCAAGCTGCGCTTTATGGGCAGATGTGTGTTGAGGCGGGCCAAGCAAAAAATACTTACGGCACTGGCTGTTTCTTATTGATGAACACAGGTAAAGAGAAAGTCACCTCACATAATGGCTTGCTAACAACTCTAGCTTGTGGCCCTGCTGGTGAACCTCACTACGCGCTTGAAGGTGCAGTCTTTATGGGCGGTGCATCGATTCAATGGTTGCGTGATGAATTGAAACTGATTTCAGATGCGCATGACTCAGAATATTTCGCTACGAAAGTTGATACGGCCAACGGCGTTTATGTTGTGCCAGCGTTTACTGGTTTAGGCGCGCCGTATTGGGATGCTTATGCCCGTGGTACGATTGTTGGTTTAACGCGTGGCGTGAATTCGAACCATATTATTCGTGCGACCTTGGAAAGTGTCGCTTACCAAACACGTGATGTACTTGATGCAATGCAAGCTGATTCTGGCATCAAACTGTCTGCGTTACGCGTAGACGGTGGCGCGGTAGCCAATAATTTCTTAATGCAATTCCAATCAGATGTGCTTGATACCGAAGTACACCGTCCTAAAGTGACGGAAGTGACCGCGCTAGGAGCAGCCTATTTAGCTGGTCTTGCGGTTGGCTTTTGGGGAAGCTTGGATGAGCTTGCTGATAAAGCCGTGATCGATAAAACATTCGTTCCTCATCAAGATGAAGAGAAGCGCGATCGTCGCTATAAAGGTTGGAAACGTGCGGTGAAATGTGCTCAAGCTTGGGCAACTATGCACGATGACGAAGAGTAATACTTAGCCTTATGACCTCTATGTATCCCCCTGCTAGAGGCTTTTTGCTTGGCTATTTATGCTTTTGCTCTCTGATTTATCGATAAAAAATGCTCTGTCATCGTGGCAGAGCATTTTTTTACACGTCAATTTTTATTATTTTGGGTTTATCATGCAGCGCTTTTGGCGTCAGCCGTTTTTTTTTCTCGTTGCATCTTTGCTAAAAAGTAGATGTTTACGCAGGCGATAAAACCGTTGGTGAGCACTACAGGCCATGAATCAATCATTAGTCCGTAAGCGGTAAACAGTGCACAACCAACAAAGTTAAGAATACGCAGTTTAACGATATCTTTCATTGTCAGCGAGATTGCCACCATGATCGAAGCTGCATAGCCCAAAATTTCAACCACATTCATTTCCATAATTTGACCCTCTTAATATATGCCGAACGATGTCGGTACCAATCTTCTCGCCGTGAGATAAGTGAGGAAGCTCCGTGCCTCGAATGGTCATAATTGATTTACTGTGTATAAATATAACAATAGCTAATATGTGATAAAAGACTCAAAACTAGGTTCGGTGAAGGTTAGCGATTACGCAAACGTTTAATGTCTATCACATAAAATTTATCGCACTTTTTGTTGATAGAAATATTGATTTGTTTTGTGAATGTTTTGGCCATAAAAAAACCCGTCTTAAGACGGGTTTCGAAGATGGTCGGCATCAATTTTACTTTTTGCCTTGAGTCATTTGTTTATCTTTATCGGTCAGCTCGCGGATACGACGGCTAATATCACGGCGCTCTTTTGAAATTTCTGCGCTTTTGATGATGTGATCATCGACGCGATCTTCGTAATCGGCTTTCATGTTATTGATGATCGCCATGACTTCTTCGTGGGTCATATCCGGTTTCATGTAATCGAGTAAGTTTTCAAGCAATTCAACTCTTTTACGGTTATCACGAACTTTTTTCTCGTTATCTAGCAGTTCACGTTTCAGTTTATTTTTACGGCGAGCTTGGTTAACAATTTCAAATACGATACTCATAGGTTCCTTTTCCCAACTTGAATGTCAATGCCATTGATTAAATCATATCGAGCTGATTCATAACAGCCTTTAGATCAATCCTGACTCACTCTTGATTAAGAAATAATCACTCTAGTCATGAGTGATTGTATTGGTACGGATAGGCGCTATATCATGTACCTTTCAAATCGCTATCTTATGGTATTTAGAGATGCAACTTTCAGAAATTTTAGTACCTAAAAGAAAGGATGTACCTGCAAACGCTGAACTGCATCACAGTGTTAAATTGCGTGAAGCTTATATTAGCGAACGTGAGAAGCTGGAGATGACCGAGTTAGAGTTAAGCCGTGCAAAGATTGTGATGATTGATAGCAATGGGAAAATCATCCGAATTTCACTGTTGTTAGAACACTAATGCAACATCGATTGTGGCCTCAATTAGGAAACTCCGCTTAGAAAAAAGGAAATTATAATGAACATTGAGCTCTCTCCCCTAGAAGCACGAATTATTGGCTGCTTAATTGAAAAAGAAGTGACCACGCCTGATTACTACCCATTAACGCTCAACAGCTTGACCACCGCATGTAACCAAAAAAGTAACCGTGAGCCAGTGCTGTCATTAACCGAAGCTGAGGTTCAAGATGCCGCTGAGGGCTTGATCGCTCGTCACCTGATGAGTGATGAAAGTGGTTTTAATAGCCGAGTGAGCAAATATCAGCACCGTTTCTGCAATACCGAATTTGGCGATTTAAAGCTGTCAAATCAAGAGCTTGGTTTGGTGTGCTGCATGCTGCTGCGTGGGCCACAAACGCCGGGAGAGTTGCGCACTCGCACTAACCGATTATGCAGTTTTACCGATGTAAAAGAAGTCGAAACTACTTTAGACGGTTTAGCCAACCGTGAATCAGGCCCGCTGGTGGTGAAGCTGCCACGTGAACCGGGTAAGCGAGAGTCGCGTTATCAACATCTCTTTTCTGGAGAGGTTGACGTTGAAAGTTTAGAGCAAACCTTTGCTCATGCTCCGGAAGGTGGGGCGACTGCTCGTATTGATCAGCTTGAACATGAGGTTCACGCATTAAAAAATGAAGTCGCCGAGTTACGCGCTTTGGTGGAAAGCTTACTGTAAGTGAATAAGGTTTCCCACAAAGATAGCCCGGACTGGTGGGTTTATTTGGTTCGAACCCGCCATCAAGCACTGTATTGCGGTATTACAACGGATGTTGAACGACGCTTTGTACAACACCAAACAGGGAAGGGTGCAAAAGCGTTACGAGGTAAAGGGCCGTTATTATTGGTTTGGTCTCAACGTGTAGAAGGCGGTAAAAGCCTCGCTTTAAAAACTGAGCTAGCGATTAAAAAACTGACCAAATTGCAAAAAGAACAGTTGGTGGCAGGGCAAGAGAATTTTCATTTCTCTGTTAGTGGCATGGATGATTTTGGTGACGATTAGGTTTGGTCAGCGGCATTATTCGCCAATTTCATGTGCAATGTAAAAAATTGTATTAACCTTGTTTAAGGAATAATAACAACAAGGTTGGTTGCAATATGAACAGTTACAACAAATGGTCAGTGGTCTCGTTGCTCTTTTTGGCTTGTGCTTCTGCACAAGCGGCGAACACGATAGCTGACGCACGTGGTAATGGAATGGGGAATACTGGCGTAACAACGGCCGATTATCTGCTAGCCCCATTCTATAATCCTGCTTTGGTGGCCGTGTATCGGAATAATGACACGTTTGGCGTGCTTTTCCCTGCGGTAGGTGGTGCGGCTAGAGACCCAGACAAAAGCCTAAAATCCATTGATGACCTGCAAGATAGCATCAAAGCGTTTGAAAATTCCGGTACACCCAATCAAAGTGATATTGATAAACTTAATCAGTATTTAGACCAGCTTGCCGATGACAAACCTCTTGCTGCATCGGCGGGCATTGGTATGGCGATAGCAATTCCTCTCGATCTAGTTTCACTTAATATTTTTGCGCGTGGGCACGCGGAGGTGATTGCGCGTTCTGATATTGCGGCAAATACAGGCAGTAGCGGCACCGACGTTGAGAATCGTTATAAAAATTCAACCGTTGATCTGATTGCATTTGGTTACTCAGAATTTGGCCTAGCACTGGCCAAAATATACAACATTCGTGGCCAACAATTTTCATTTGGCATTACGCCTAAAATTCAACAATTAAGAACCTATAAGCAAAATGTTTCGGTAAAAGAATTCGATCTTGCTGATTATGACAAAAGCGAAACGAACGATAATGCCTTCAATCTTGATTTAGGGGCTGTATGGTTAATTAACGATTTTCGAGTGGGTGTTGCGGTAAAGGATCTTTTTGCTCAAGAATTAAAAACCATTGATGGTTTAAGCTCATATGATTTGGATACGCAAGTCACAATCTCGGGTGGATATGTCACTGAGTTTTTCACTGCTGCAATCGATTTAGATGCAACAAAGCAGAGTCGTTTCCAAGACCAAAAAGATGATACACAATACCTACGCTTTGGCTTAGAAGGTAATGCTTGGGGATGGGCACAGCTTCGTGCGGGTTATGAAATCGATTTAGAAGACACTTTGGACAACGCCGTGACGTTTGGCATTGGCATCAGCCCCGGAGATCTTGTCAGTTTCGATCTTGCAGGAAACTATGCTGGAGATAATCAATTTGGCATTTCTGGAAATTTAGCTTTCACCTTTTAAGTATAGGAAAGCATTCTGATACTTTTGTTTAGTAAATGAGCGGTTATGAGTGCAAGTCAGCTTTTTTAGTGGTTTGCACTATCATTTATGAGGAACATACTTAATAATCAAGATGATATACGGGCTACTTGTTTGATCCTTCATTGGGTAGTCCGAGAATATGATGAGTGCGAAATCAGCCATTGTGTGTCATTAAATCCAGAAGTTAGTGTAATGAGAATGCCATGAGAAAAATCCTGCTCCTTTCATTTGTGTTCAGTGTCAGTTTGGCAGCCTCCACTCAGGCTGCAGCGCAAGTTTTAAATGGCTATTGGCGATATCAAGAGTTTTTAGATCTTAATCCTGCGCAACAGGCTCTTACCGACCAGATGATACAGGCAGTGCGTCAACCTCCCGCTGTACTCTCAATAGAGCAAGATAAACCTATTCATATTTCTGTTGTTTATCCAGGTCAACAAGTTTCCGATTATTGGGCGCGCAATATCAAAGCCTTTGAGATGCGTTTAGACGAACTTGGGATTAGATACCAAATTAACCAAGTATTCACTCGTCCGAATGTCGATATTCGCCAACAAAGTTTATCGTTGATGGAAGCGATCAGAAACAAATCCGATTACTTGGTGTTTACGCTTGATACCATCCGTCACCGTAAATTTATCGAGCAGTTGTTAAGTTCAAATCAAACCAAAATCATTCTGCAAAATATCACTACGCCAGTAAAAAGTTGGGGAGATCGCCAGCCTTTTATGTACGTGGGGTTTGATCATGAAATTGGCACAATGAAACTGGTGGATTACTACAAAAAGTCGGCGCCAAAGAATAGTGCTTATTCCGTACTCTATTATTCTGAAGGCTATGTCAGCGATGCACGCGGTGATAGTTTTATCCAAGAAATGAGTCGAGACAGCAAATATCACTTGGCCTCTTCGTTTTATACAAAAGCGACACGAGATAGTGCATTTGATGCAACTTTGCGTATTCTTAAACAAACACCAGATATTAATTTTATTTACGCATGCTCTACTGATGTTGCACTCGGTGCCATGGATGCGTTGCAGCAGCAAAATAGAGAAGATATTACGTTAAACGGCTGGGGCGGTGGTGAGGCTGAATTGGACGCGCTGCAAAATAGCACACTTGATGTGACTATCATGCGTGTCAATGATGATGCCGGTGTTGCTATGGCGGAAGCCATTAAGTGGGATCTTGAAGGAAAGCCGGTACCTACGGTTTACTCAGGTGATTTTGAGTTGGTAACCAAAGAGGTCTCTTCAGCGTATATTGAAAAGCTCAAAAAACGAGCATTTCGTTACTCTGACCATTGATATATCGAGTCATTAATGAGTTTAAGGTCAAGCACCGTCAAGAAAAAACAAAAGATAGCTACCGTGATCACCAAATCAATGATTGCGGTGATTGGCGCATTGACGCTCAGCGTTTTATTTCAAAGTTATCAGATCAGTAGCAAAATCATTGCTCAAGAAGTACAACGTACGGCTTCTCAAACCTCTAGTCTCATCCAGAACCTCTTTAACTTCCGTCTTTCATTACTGCAGATAAACCAAGATAGCAGCGCAAAAAATGCAGGTTTAGTTAAAGCAATTCGTAAGGGCGATAATGACAGCATTGATCAGTTCTTTTTTGGAGTTGACCAGCTAGAAGTAGCCAACACGCCTGACATTCGTTTCATTTCTGATTCTGACAGCCTGATGTGGGAAGATGGCAATGCTCAGTTTTATGGTATTGAACAAAGCGAGCTGGTAAACATGTCTCGTAAAGTCGCATTAAGTAATAACTGGCATATGATCAAATCGCCCTCTCAATTGGGCTATGCCTACCTAATGGTCAGACGTACTCCCGTTATTGACTCGCAGTCCGGAGAGGTGATTGGTTTTTTGCATCTTGCTACCGTACTTAACAACAATTACGTGCTGGCAGAAACATTACGTGAAGGGAGTAACTCAGAAAATCTTGTGATGACGACGGGTGAAAAGGTCTTAGCCTCAACAATTAATGGTGATGAGACCTACACGGAACGTGATGTTTTAGAAGATAATTTTGACGCCTATAGTTTTGCCGATTACATGGTAAGCCGTACCGCGTTAACCATAGAAGGCGTACCAATTTATATTAACGTCCTCAGTGTGCAGAGCAATGAGAACGTATTGCAATTACGTGAAAATTATTTTTTTTGGATGATTTTTGCCCTTTTTGCGATGGTGATAGTCTCTATTTTGACACGTTGGTGGTTACAGCAGCGTGTCAAAAATGAAATCAGTAGCTTGATGAATTACACCCACAAAGCTGCAGAAGCTGGGAGTTATGAGCTTTTTTCTGGTTCTAAAATCTATGAATTTGATCACTTCGGCAGAACGCTAGAACACACATTTCAACGTTTATCTGAGCAAGAAAAACAATTTGAAGATCTGTTCAATTTTTCACTTTCGCCCATCATAGTATGGAGTATCGACGGTGATATCATCAAAATGAACCCATCAGCAAAGAAATATTTCATGCGTCGCAATGATCAACAGCAATGCATTCTTGATGCATTAAAGCAAGAACTGCAGCCAAAGATACGCCTTGCGGTTGAACAGGAAACGTTCCGAGAGATAAACGTTGAAGTTGGCAACAAGGTTTTTCGCTGGAATTTATCGCCCATTATTTTTGAGCAGAGAATTGAGTCAATCATCACTCAAGGACAAGATATTACGACAATCGCTGAGGCGGCCAAACAGAGCCGACTCGCAAGACAAGAAGCGGAAGAGTCGGCGCGTATTCGTGCTGAATTTCTTGCAAAAATGAGCCATGAGCTGAGAACACCATTGAATGGAATTTTAGGGGTTTCTCAATTACTTAAGCGTGAAATCAGTGACCATGAGCAACTTGAACAAGTGAATGTGTTATGCAGTAGTGGTGAACATTTATTGGCGGTGCTGAATGATATCCTTGATTTTTCAAAGATAGAGCAGGGACAGTTTAGAATTCAAGAGTCTGACTTTAAGCTGGTTGAGGTCATCTCTGCCGTGGAAAGTATCTATCGGCCATTATGTGCCGAAAAAGAGATTGAGTTCAGCCTAAAGAGCAATATTCCGCCTGATATGATGATCCATAGCGATCAAGTCCGCCTGAACCAAATTCTGTTTAATTTATTAAATAATGCGACTAAGTTTACCCATAATGGGTTGATTAGCATTGAGTTCCAGCAAAAGAATAACCACCAATTGTTTATTTCGATTAGTGATACAGGTATCGGCATCAGAGAGCAAGATCTCGCGCTTATTTTTGAGCCTTTTACTCAAGTAGAATCAAACACCACACGAGAATACGGCGGTAGTGGTTTGGGGCTTGCGATTGTCAAAAGCTTAATTGAGATGCTTGGTGGTGCCGTAAACGTGAAAAGCCAATTTGGAGTAGGTACTACATTTTCTGTTGAACTCCCGCTGGTTGTCGTCAGTGACTGCGGGAAGGATATACCATCTTATGAGCGCGCGCCGCCACATGAAATGTTTGAAAAACCAATCAAAGTGTTGCTAGTCGAAGATAATCATACCAACGCTTTTATTGCTCAAGCATTTTGCAAAAAATACGGTATGGAAGTGACAAGAGTAGAGGATGGTCTACAGGCGATTGATTATGTGAAAGATCATCCAGTGGATCTTATCTTAATGGATAACCAACTGCCTTACTTAGGTGGGGTTGAAACAACCCATTTGATCAAACATGAGTTGATGATGGATGTACCTATTTATGCGTGTACAGCTGATGGTATGCAATCGACTAACGAAGCATTTATGGCCGCAGGTGCAGAGTATGTGATAGTTAAACCTATCAAAGAGAAAGCATTGCATGAGGCTTTTTGTCACTTCCAAAAACGGCAGAAATAAAGCACCGCGCAACATTCTTATACGCTACCAGCCATAAAAGCGCGTTCTAATATTTCTTTTTTCAATGCAGCTGTCATTGCAATTGATTCAAGAAATTTAACGCCTACTAACATTCCTTTACCTTGTTGACGCACACTGACGATTTGGCAAGCGAGATCTTGTGGTAGAAGTGGGGAGAGTGTGGACTTTATCTCAATAAACATATCTTTTTCTAAATGGTGCAAGCCAGGAATAAATAGCGCGCAGCCAGAAATAGAAAAGTCGATCAATTTCCCTTTAAATTGATGCTCTCCTTCATGCATAACGGCTGGCAAAGAGAGTTTATAGCGCTCGTGCTCACGGATTGGTTTGGTCACAAAGTGCTTAGGAAACTTGATAAACAGTAATCCGAACGGTTTAGAAATACTACGAATAATCGAGGTTTTGAACGCGAGTATATGACCTAATTCAGTGTCACAAATCCCACGCAAAATGATTTGGATATTAACTATTTTTCGCATCACCAAGTCTTCACGAGCTTTAACGGGCATATCGATCAGTACGTATCTTTCACGTTTGCATCCGACAATTGTCGTTGAAAAGCTGTAAGAATCCTCAGGTCCGAATTCAATAGTGACGAGGATTTTCATGCATGGCTTAAGGAGTTTGATGAGATCGTCGCTGTTAGTATTCGGAATTGGCATTGAGTGGCATCGTCGTTACGGAAATATAGCTTTACTATACCCCGTGATTTTTACGTCACCTACTAAGAAAAAGTAAAAAACTCTCAGAAGATCATGTTTCTAAGAGCTTTTCTCAAGTTTAATTCTAGTGGCTACATCTTGTGTTAAGCACTGATGCGTTGACATTCGCAAGTTGATGATTGGTCGATATAATCATTTAACTGATCAATTTGTTCAGTGTTAAATGTTAAGCCGAGTTTACTTCTGCGCCATAGGATATCTTCACATGAAGAAGCAAATTCATAATGTAAGAGATAATCGACTTCGCATTGATAGAGCCCAAACGCAAAATGTTTACCCAGATCAGAACTACTTTGCACATTATCGAGCATCACCGAAGCTCGGCTACCATAATTAGTGATCCAGCGGTTAATGGTCGCTTTATCAAGATCTGGGAAGCGCTGCTCAAGCTGCTGTTTGAGCTGTGCTGGATAAAAGGCTTCTCCACCAGGCAGTGGTTTGTTTGCGGTCCAACTGTCAGACATTTGATTAAAAAATGGTTTTAATTGACCCATAGCAGATTCAGCTAACTTGCGATAAGTGGTTAACTTTCCACCAAAAATAGAAAGTAGTGGCGCATTATCAGCTTGTTGATCCAATGAGAGTGTATAGTCCCGAGTAATGGCTTGTGGTGAGTCAGACTCGTCATCACATAGCGGGCGTACACCGCTGAAGTCAGCCACAATATCATCTAATGTGACCTGATGGATAAAGTGCTTATTCACAACATCCAATAAGTACTGTTTTTCTTCGACGCTAATTTTCACTTGACGAGGATCACCTCGGTATTCGACATCGGTGGTGCCTATCATTGAATAGTGATCAAGATAGGGGATCACAAAGACGATCCGTTTATCTTCGTTTTGTAAAATATACGCCTGCTCTTCATCGTGAATTTTCGGCACGATAATATGTGATCCTTTGATAAGCCGGATACCGTAGGGAGAAGTAATTTCAATCTGCTCATCAATGAACTGTTTAACCCAAGGACCTGTTGCGTTGACAAGCGCGTGACTGCGGCGAGTAAAACGAGTTTGTGTTTTTTCATCAAACAAAGTCACATGCCATAAATCGTCAACACGACGAGCTGATTCAACGCGGCAATAGTTTTTTACTTCGGAACCGAGTTCACGTGCTTGCATCGCATTCAGTATCACTAAACGAGCATCATCGACCCAGCAGTCTGAGTATTCGAAACCCATTTTCATCTCATTTTTAGTCACCACACCCGCGTTAAGGGCTATTTTTTTGCTGGCAGGTAGTGAGGTTCGTTTGCCTAAATGGTCATAAAGAAAAAGTCCGGCACGAATCATCCAAGCAGGTCTTAGAAAAGGGCGGTGTGGTAGACGAAATCGCATTGGTTTTGCAATGTGAGGCGCTTTGCGCAACAGTACTTCGCGTTCAGCCAATGACTCACCGACTAAACGAAATTCATAATGTTCTAGGTATCTCAACCCACCATGAATTAATTTTGAGCTCGCAGAAGAGGTAGCGCTAGCAAAGTCTTTTGCTTCATACAGGCCAACTTTCAGCCCGCGGCCAGCAGCATCTACGGCGATGCCTGCCCCATTGATACCGCCACCGACAACAATAATGTCGAGCACATTGTTTTCGGCTTCAATCGAGTTGCAAACAGAATGGTTGTTCATTGAGCGTACCTATTTCGTTTTTGTTCTGTAATGTTCGTATGAAACCATTTTTTAGTCGAAATAGTTAGTTTTTTGTTTTTTTATTTTGATCTCGATCATTATTTTCTAATGTATATGCTCACTTAACCAATAAAAAAGGCGTTACGTGAATACGTAGCGCCTTTTTTATTGTGAGAGGCAATACCTTAACGAGCGAGTTTGCGATGGGCGCGTGAAAAATGGCCAGCGCAGAACGCACCGACAATAGAAAGTTCACCAGCCAGACAGAGTGATGCTGCCACTTCGGCTAACGCTTGCGAATGACCAGTACCGTGCAGACCGAGAATATCCAAACATGCCTTTTGACTCGGTAACCCTGTACCGCCACCAACGGTCCCTAACATTAAATTGGGTAAGGTTACACTGGCGTACAAACCACCATTTTTGTCCACTTCCATGCGTGTCATACCAATTGCCGATTCAGCAACGCAAGCGGCGTCTTGCCCACAGGCAATATACAAAGCAGCGAGTGCATTAGCGTAATGCGCGTTAATGCCTATCGCGCCGCTTAATGCTCCACCAACAGTCGTCATTTGGCCAAATTGCATCATAGACTGTGGCGTCGTATGCAGATGTTTATGGATGAGTTCGGCAGATAAATGCACCTCGGCAGTCACTTTTTTTCCTCTCACACTACGCAGTGTTTGGCTAGTGGCTTTTTTATCACCCGATAGGTTGCCATCAAGGAATGCGTATTCAGGCTGCACAGGAGTATTCGCCAGAATGGTTTGGAACACGGCATTGGTGGCAATAGTGACCATGTTTTGCCCTGATGCATCGCCGGTTAAAAACTCAAACACGAGGTAGACATGGTTCCCTTCAATATTGACATTAATGTCTGACAGTTTTCCGTGTGCTGTCGTGTTTTCTGCAACTTGTTTAAAGTGGTCATATTGAGTCACTATCCACGCCACAAACTGCCCAGCTTCGATTAAGTTATAAAATGCAAAGCCTGGCGTGCGAGTAACGCCTTCATTTAACAACATGGCGCTTGCACCTCCTGCCGCAGTGAGCAGTTTTGCACCACGATGATAAGAGGCAACCAAAGCGGCTTCGGTTGTAGCTAGCGGGACGAGATAATCACCTTTGGCAAACAGTCCGTTGATTCGTAATGGCCCTGCGATCCCAACTGGAACTTTGACTGTGCCAATAAAATGCTCAATATTTTTGTGGTAGCTGAGCATATCTTGCTCTGTTGAGTCATCTAAAAGCGCACTTTTGCTCGTTCGCGTGTTAAGTACTTGCCAACGGCGTTCTACATTTTTTGCGGTTAAATACGGACTTGGTGTTAATTTGAGCGTTGGAGAAGTGAGCTTGGGTTGGAGTATTTGCTCTAGCTGCTGGGCTGATATATCACCACCCAAAATAAAAACATAATCTCTTCGATGCAGGTTTAGCTTAGGCATAGCGAATCATGGTAAAGAATTTGCGGGCATTGTACTCACCATGCACATAAACACAATATTTGCTTGTGTTGCAAGTTGTGTGAAGAGTTAGGCTTGGATATCCAATATTGAACCCAGCATGTCTTGATCTCGTTGGATAATATTGGTGCCAATGCGGTTATATTGTGTAGCTTGGTTCAATTTTAGTAGGCTATCAATTTCTTCAGGTTTTTCTTCAGCTTTAGCAACAACTTTATCAAACTCAACTTTATTAAAAGCAAGCGCTTTGTCCGCTTTATCAACAGGAGAGATGTCTTTTTCCATATTGAGCTCACGAGCCGCATCCTCAGCCATTTTATTTGACTGATTGATCAGTTGATAGCCAGAATGAACACCAGATATAGACATAAGCTTATCCTCGTCGATGTCTAAAGTTTAGGCTCCGTTTACTTTTTGCACAAGAAGAAATTCGTGACTAGGAAAAGAGGCTCGAAAGCACATTCAGCTCATCATCAGTGAGTAAATTATTCGATTCATTTTCCAAAGAGTGCTTTATCTCGCCTTGTAATAAACGCAGTTGTTGAGGTGTTAAATGCTGTAATTGTGATTTTAAAGACTCAAATTGATTATGCGTCATCGACTCATGCCTCAGTAAAAAATGCGCTGCCTTCTCACCGCGGTAAGTTTGATGTCCTTTCATGGCCTTACACCTGTAAGAAAATACTTAATCTGAGATTATTCTCGACGTGGCGATTTTTTGTCCGAAAAATGTCAAGTTATAACAAGAGAAAGGTGAGAGCCGCCCGAAATTGAGCCGCTCTCATTATTACGACAATTGCTAGTTTACACGGACGGCAAACTTACTGGCGAGAGAGTGAAGCTCAGGTAGCATGCGATAAATAAGGTGCAGCTGTTGTAAGACCATTCTTACCGAGCTTTCATCTTCTTCACGCCATTCGGCTAAGCGTTTCTCTAAGCCTGCATCGTCAATGTCGCTGGTATCGCATTCATCACAATGTTCATAAAGTTGTTTGTGCAACACATCTAGGTGTTGGTGGATCACTCGGTGAGTTTCAAGTACCAGTTGGTGCGTTGCTTCATCTTCGATGCGTGTCCGATGGGCTCCAAGAGCAGAGATATAGCTGAGCAGTGCATGGTTCAGTGTCAGAAAACGGAAGCTTTCATCGATTGCCGCGCGATATTTACCCGGTTCTGCCAGCATATTACTGATCGCTGCGGTTAAATTTGCGTCTTGGTTGTGGGCATTGCGCCGTGAGATGCGATAGCTCAAGTTGTCTTTTTTACCGATGCGGTACTGACCAATAATCTGTCCCAAATAGGCTTTGTTGGCATCGATCGCATCCGCCATGACTTTATGTAATCGTTTTGATTGCCAGTCAGGGAGGATCAGCACTACCGCTGCGACGGCCAATGCGCAGCCAATCAGAGTATCGGTAAGCCGAGGCAGTACCACGGCGTAACCTTCACCCAATTGATTAAAGCAAAACAGCACTAAAAGAGTAATAAAGCCAGTCGCATAGCCGTAGTTGTTTAATCTAAAGGCGAAAAACATCACACCTGATAGTACGATAAAGACCAATTGGCTTTCTGGCGATGGGAACAAGGTTAATAGCAGCACGCCTAAAAACAGCCCCGATAACGTGCCAATGATTCGGGCCGTCAGTTTTTGCCGAGTGGCTGAGTAGTTTGGCTGACAAACAAACAGTGTCGTGAGTAAAATCCAATAGCCTCGTTCAATACCAAAACCTTGGATGATTCCGTAACCAATAGTGAGTGCAATAGACATACGCAGCGCATGACGAAATAGCATGGAATCTTTATGCAGATTTGCCTTCACCCGTAACCACATGGCTTTAAGAGTGTGGGCTTCTGTATCATACAACATGCCCTCTTCGAGCTTGTTAGCATCAGGGTTGTTAACGTTATTGAGTTGCTTTTCTACGGTTGCTAAGTTATTGAAAAGATAACCTAATTGCGCTAGTGACACCCGCCAGTCAGGGCGTTGTTGTTCTTGTAGGTAGTTTAATGAGCTTTGCAATTCATCCAAAGCCATAATTGACTCTGAATGGTGCTGATAGCTTCGCCCTAACTGAATCGATTGGGCTATTTCACGGCAGGCTTTAGCCTGTGTTTCTAATAAATGTTTAAAGCGAAACAGCACATCTGAGCGGCCAAAGTGTTCGGCAAGCTCTTGATAGCGATAATGACTTGAATTGACACGTTCATGGATATCTTGTGCCATAAAATAGATGTTGAGAAATCGGTCACTGGCACCATCAATATGGCCTCTTTTTGAACGACTCAACAAAGTGGCTTTACATTGATTGAGTGCGGTAACCGTTGCCGCGTTTAAATTGGCTTCAGCAATTCGATATGGCTGAGGGACTAAGTTCGATACGGGATGGAACAGATGGCTTTTGGACTCAAGATAATTGGCCAATTGCAAAAAAACATTCGCTAAGCTTTGTTGTACTGGTTGCATTGGCCAAAACATATGCCAAATCATCGACATGAAGTAATACCAAGCGGCACCCGTCAGGAGCAAAACGGGTTGAAACCACAAATTCACGCTTTGGTGTGCACCCAACATGGTGTAGATGGCGATAAGTAAGGAGCCAAAGGCGATGCTGGCATAACGTGGGCCAATTGCGCCAAGAATGATAAAACCAAACGAGGAGATAAATAACCCAATCGCAAACAGTGGCGGGGTATGGAAAAGCAGTTCGATGGAAAATGCAGCGATAGCAAAGCAGATAAATGTCAGAGTGAGGGATTTTAACCGTCCACTGAAACTGTCATCACTTTCAGCCAGTGCTGCGGCAATCACGCCAAGGATCAGTGGCGTAATCCAAGTATTGAGGTTGTAGTGCCACGCAGGAATGACCACGCCTAATAGAGTGATCAAAATGAGAATGCTGTAATTGACAGTTTTATTCGCCCAATAAAGGCGAATTTTGCTAGAGAGCGGCACGATACTTCAACATCCAAAAAGAAAACCATAGTGTAGCAGAAGCGTTGATTAACACTCTGATCAAGATAAAGAAAAACGTCTACTTGATTACAAAATCAACAACAGTAATCTTGACATTAATTTTTCAATGCCCACTGTGATTGGTATATCATATTCACATTCTTATAAAAGAGCATAAAACCATGCAGCTGAGCGCAAATAAGCCTGCACAATTTCTCATTCAAGACGAATATAACCAAGTTGAACTTGACCAACAGCGTTTGATTATCTCCTCGGCTGTCAGCGAAGAGCGGATCCCGTTCACGGTTTGGAACGGTAAAGTCCGTGTTAAGCGTGGTTTGTTTTGGGGAGCATTGCAGTTTTTTGCGCATGAAGATGAAGGTGTTCAACAATCATGGTTGGTGCAAGGTTTGCCTTGGCCCGAGTGCCGACAGTTTGCCCATACGGCGGTAGCGGCTTATCAACAATGGCACAATCGTCAATGTGTGCAGTTAAGTCAGTATCTGCCTCGCTGGGAGCAAGAGCTCAATCGCTTGAAGCGTTTACCCTCTTTTTTACCACACTCTTTATTAGATGTTTGGGCTTTGCAAGTGGAAGCTGATTTTTCGACGATGGACATGAAATTAGCCGAAGCACGTCAACGGCTACCTGATGCTATTGCTCAGCTCTCGCCTTGGCTTACGGATCGCTCGGCGTCCCTTGCCCAACGAAATCAACACTGGCTTGAATTGGAACGTCAAAACTGGGAAGTCTTATTCTCTCAAGTCGAAAGTTCTCCCCTTAATCTATCGCAGCAACACGCAGTGCTACTCAATGATGATCACAACCTCATCCTTGCGGGTGCAGGTTCGGGCAAAACCAGCGTTTTGACTGCGCGTGTTGCGTATCTACTCCAAAGTCACCTTGCACAGGCCCACGAAATTCTACTGGTGGCTTTTGGTCGCGATGCGTCGAAAGAGATGGAACAGCGATTAGATAGCAAAATCGGCATGGCGGCGGAACACGTTCGCGTTAATACCTTCCATCAGTTAGGGCTGAAAATTTTAAACGAGGTCGAAGGGCGAGAAGCGATCATTTCGCCAGTGGCTCTAGACAGTAACTTAAAGTTGGTATGGTGTATTGATTGGTTGAAGAAACATTGGATGACGCCGACCAATTTTAAGCGTTGGCAGAAGCATTTATCTAAATGGCCAATTGCTTATTTAGCTGGTGATGATGAACTGGGCAGCCATGTTGAAAACCCAAAGCTGATTGCATGGCTGGAAAAGCAGCTTGAGCAACTGGCTATGCTTGGTCTTGGGAAAAAGGAGCTGCAACAACGTTTGATTGACCATCCAGACTATTCAAGGCTGAACAGTGAGCTCTCTTTGTGCTGGCCATGTTACCAAGCTTGGTTACAAATGCTCAAAGAGCAAAATCAAATCGATTTTAATATGATGATCAGCCGCGCAACGGAATACGTTGAAAAGGGCAAATTTAAATCGAATTGGAAATTCATCATGATCGATGAATACCAAGATATTTCACCACAGCGATTGGCGTTGATCCAATCTTTGTGTGAGCAGCAGCCAGGAGCGTGTAACTTATTTGCAGTGGGTGATGATTGGCAGTCAATCTATCAATTTGCTGGTTCTGACGTTGATCTTACGACTGGGTTTAGTGAGCGCTTCCCACACTCGACGGTTCATTATCTGGATACGACTTATCGTTTTAATGATCAGTTGGGTGCGGTGGCTAACCAGTTTATTCAAGCCAATCCGAATCAGTTACCAAAAACACTTAACAGCTTCAAGCAGCAAAAACAAAAATCAGTTTTTATTGCACCAAGCAACAACATTGAAAAGATCTTGGATCAACTCAATCGCCAAGCGAATAGTACGCAATCTGTGCTATTGCTTGGACGAAACCATTATCATAAACCAGAGCGGCTTAACGACTGGAAAAAGCATTACCGCTCACTCAATATAGAATTTATGACTTGTCATGCCAGTAAAGGTAAAGAAGCCGATTTTGTGATTGTGCTCGGTGTTGATGAGGGGCAGTTTCCGGCTCGAGTGAAAGCGCTGCATATCGATAGTGCATTGAGCCAATCGAATGATGATTTCCCCTACGCCGAAGAGCGCCGTTTATTCTACGTTGCAATGACCCGCGCTAAAGAGAAAGTGTGGATCACGCACTCGGGCAGTGGCTCGGTTTTTGTTCGCGAATTGCTATCAGGGGATTACCCAGTGGTGAAGCAGAAATAACGCATCCTTTGAAAGAGGATGCGTTCACGCAGGCGATCAAGTTGTCTTATGTGGTGATTTGGATTTTGACTGTGTCTCTGTGCGTATGTAAAGGTTATAAGTTACATGCGTTCAGCTAGATAAGCTTGGTAATCAGGGATCTCGATATCGACCTCTTGCTCTATCAACTGTGAAGAGAACAAAAATTTAGCACTGGCGCGGTTTGTGGCAACTGGAATGTTCCAAACGCTGGCAATTCGTAGCAGAGCTTTTACATCGGGATCATGCGGTACGGCATTGAGTGGGTCCCAGAAGAAGATCAATACATCAATTTTTCCTTCAGAAATCAACGCGCCAATTTGTTGGTCGCCACCCATCGGACCGCTGATCATGCTTTTTATAGCAAGACCAGTCTCTTTGCTGAGCATGTTGCCAGTGGTTCCTGTAGCGTATAAAAAATGGCGCTGTAGTTTTTCTTTATTTTCTTTTACCCAGCGAAGTAGTTCTGGTTTGCAGTTGTCGTGAGCGACGAGAGCGACATGCTTATGCGCAGGCATAGTCCGAGTCGTTGTTTGCATTGAAGAGTCCCTATGATTCAAATCAGTATGTTAAATAGCGAAATCGCCACTTTTATTCAATCTCTTTTACGCTAAAAGTCGGCCTATATTCAGATGGAGATAACGAATCTGCAATTATCTGCGGATTGAGTGAAATAGGCGTTAAGGATTCGATAATCGGTGCGGCTTTTTTTTCATAAGGTTGCTGATTGAAAAAAGCCGCAGCTTGTTGAATGGAAAGCCTGCCTTGCTCGACCATTTTATCCGTTGGCGCAAATTCGACTCGGCCACGCAGCAGCCCGCGGTAGACGCCATGACTTAAATAGGTTGCCACCAAACCGATGTGGTTTGTCATCCCTGAGGTTCTCAATTCGCTGATCGCCGCTTCAATCGCGACGGCGCTGCCCACAATATAGCGAAGGTCAGCTCGCTCCAGCGCTTGTTGTACTAAATTACGCTGCAGTTCTTTATCATTATCTGCCCATAGGCTTTCCACTACGTTGATATCGCTGTCTTGTATTGCGCGATAAAAACCTTGGCTAACAGGTTGAGTACCACCACTGGTTTTCGGGCCAAGTAGCAAAGCTATATTGGTTTTTCCACTGCCTTGTGGGTGCTTATCAGCAAGATATTTTCCCGCGTAGTATCCCATCCAATACCAATCGACACCCACTTGACCTTGTAGCCGCGCAGCCTGCTGCTGATTGAGAATGAGCTGATTAACCGTTGCAAACACAGGCGTAGAAGCGACGTATGTGCTTAAGTCCGTTGAGTAAAGATCCGGCGCAACAGTACCGAGAATGATCGCATCAGCGCCCCAACGAACGCACAATGAAAGCTGTTCTTTTTGTCGTTCATGATTAGGATAACCACCCGATTCTAACACGCGTAAATTCAACTTCTGTTTTCTCGCCTCGTCAACCATTCCATAGTTGACTGATAACCAATAGGAATCTTTGAGGTGAGGGTATAAAGCGCAGACTTTCTTATGGGGTTCGGCGAATGTTGTGCTGCTAACCAAGCTTAAAATCAGCAGTAAAAGCGTTGGGGAAATAAGGTTTAAGATCAATTGCATTCGCTATTCGTTGGCATAACGTGAGTAAACACTGCAAAATATAGCCCATTCCGTGTTGCTTAAGAAGTAATGTTTGAGGTTGGGTGCCATGTTGTTAGCCAAAGCCAGTATTGGCCGAAAATTAATGTTGTCCTTTTCGGCAATGGCCCTGCTCGTTTTGTTATCGGCGTTGATCGGTGTGTTTGGTTTTTCGCTGGTGGCTAAAACCGAACGTAATGTGGTGAATTCTGCCATTCCTTCGATGCTGGAAGCGCGTCAAGTGTCGGAGTTAAGCACACGAATCATTACGTCTGTGCAAATGTTAACCAACTCTAAAACAGAGCAAGAGCGCCAGCAGTATGGCAAAGCGCTTTTCGATCAGCTTCAATCTTTGCTTAATCATATCAAGCAGTTGGGTGCCGATTCCTTTGATTCAGAACTGCTGACGCGCCTAGAAAATGATGTTCAAAGCGTTATCGATACACTGGCTCAGCTTGGTATTACGGTTGAGCGTAAGTTGTATCTGGCACATGACTTAAGTGTTCGAGTGGAAGAGATGCGACAACTGGCACTGCAATTGGAAGAGCTGACGCGCACTCAAGTGCTCAATACCAGTACCATCGCAGTGGCGAATGTGACGCACATTTATGACTTGCTGCAAGCCGATAAAACATCACAAGCGTACCAAGCGTTAGACGCTTTAGTGGAAGTGGACCTCGATCTTTCAGAGCGCTTGCATGAGCTTCATTTGCTGGCGTTCAAAATGCTCAGCCACATCGAAGAGACACGCACGGTTACCGATGTTGAGCGAATCCAACAGATCCAAACAGAGTTTTTGCATAACCTCACCATCATGCAGCGCAGAGTACGCGCGGTAGAAGACCCGACGCGTTCGAAGCAAATGACAGAGCTGCTTAATGAGTTAGAAAAGCGCAAAGTGGTTTTTAGTGTTTTGCAGCAACGTTATGATAACGAACAGGTCGCGAAATCGCTCACACAAAACACCTTAGTACAGTTTTCAGATCTCAATACTACCGTTAGCCGCTTAGTAGATGACTCCAATCGTACAACGACTCACGCTGTTGCGCAGCTCTCTACAACCTTGAACATGGCACAGTATACATTGACCTTATTAACCTTGGTTGGCCTTCTCATTGCAGCTTTCATTATGTGGAAGGTCGTCTATCTGTCGGTGGTAAAACGTTTAGCCGAATATTCATCGGCACTGTTATCCATCGCAAAAGGGCAACTGCAGGTTGAAGTGGCAGTCCAAGGAGAGGATGAACTGGCGCAAATGGGGCAGGCGATCATCACGGCTCGCAATACCGCGCAGTCTCTTAAAGTGGTGGCGGAAAGTGAAGCGCAGGCGAGAGAGGCGTTACAAGAACACAAAGAGCACTTAGAGGAAGTGGTTACCGAGCGAACAGAACAATTACAACACACCAATGAGAAACTCAATATGGAAGTGTTGAATCATGCCAAAGCTCGCAACTTAGCCGAGCAAGCCAACCGTGCTAAATCGGCATTTTTGGCCACCATGAGCCATGAAATCCGCACACCAATGAATGGCGTATTAGGCACGGCTCGTTTATTACAAGAGATGCCATTAACCGTTCAACAGCGCCAGTATGTGGACGTGATTAACCGCAGCGGCCACACCTTGTTGTCCATTTTGAATGATGTGCTGGATTATTCAAAAATTGAGGCCGGACACTTAGAAATTCGCAATGCCAACTTTAATTTGCATCAAATGGTGGACGATGTTTACCAACTGATGAAAGGACGTGCTGAAGAAAAGTCGCTTGAATTTACCAAGCAGATTGAACTGGATGTTGCTTCTTTTTGGGTGGGTGATATGACTCGCTTGGGTCAAGTGCTGACGAACCTTGTGGGTAATGCCATCAAATTTACCGATCAAGGTTATGTGGATATTTATGTCAGTCTTGATGCTGAAATGCCTAATCAAGTGACATTTGAAGTGTCGGATTCCGGTGTTGGAGTCAGTGAACAGGATCAAATCAGGCTGTTTGATGCGTTTACTCAAGCTTCCAGTGAGCAAAGTTACAAAGGCGGTACTGGGCTTGGTTTGGCTATCAGCAAACGGCTTGTTGAAGCCATGGGTGGCGAGCTTAAGCTTGAATCAGATTTAGGCAAAGGAAGCCGTTTTGAGTTTACTGTTCCTTTACAGCGAGGAGAGGCAGTGGATGAAGTGGTTAAAAGGCCGATAGCCGCGACGCGAGAGGCCAACATCTTGCTGGTGGAGGATAACCCTGTCAACTGCATGGTTGCTGAAGGGTTTTTGGCCAGTTTCGGTCATAATGTGCTCACCGCGAAAACAGGCGCTGAAGCTCGGGTTCTGTTTAGTGAACACAGGTTTGATATCGCACTGCTCGATATTAATCTACCTGACATTAATGGTGTTGAGCTGTTGGCGCAGCTCAAACTTATCGAACGTGAACAGTATTCGCATCTACGCCCCACACCGATGATTGCTATTTCGGCTCATGTGTTTAATGAAGAGGTGGAAAGCTATTTAGCGGCTGGTTTTGATGGCTATTTGCCCAAACCTTTAGTCAAAGAAGATCTTGCACAACTTGTCCAGCAACGTATTGAACACAATACCTTACCCGTTGAGTTGATTGTGCCTACGCACGTAACCTCGGATAGCCAAAAATCCGCTCGTCCGATTATGGACGAGCGGATCCTACTCGCGGATATTGAAGTGCTAGGGCGTGACAAGATGAATGAAATCATTGAGCTGTTCGCCGATTGCACGCATGAATACCTACACGAGTTTCGTCAATCCAGGGAACAGGCTCAGATCGTTAAGTCGTTAGCACACAAATTGAAAGGTTCAGCTGGCAGCTTAGGTTTGCATGCCTTGTTTGATCTGTGTTTAGTCATTGAGAAAAGTGCTGACTCTGCGCAAACTTATCAAGAGCTACAAGCGGAATTAGAAGCCTTAGCCGCTCAATCCATCCATTCACTCAGGTTACTGTTTATATAAATAATTGGCTGTTGGCATCATTAAAAAGGGCCTGCGACAAGCGCAGGCCAAGTTCCCTGTGGAGCAAGGTTTTTTAGGGGGAGGTGTTGAGATCACTGAATAATTTTAATGATCTCATGATTAGCGGCGCAGAACCCTACATTCTACGCGGCTAATTCTTTTACTACTGGCAACGTCAATAAACGACAGACGTTAATATTACCCACGCCTTCGATCGATTCTAATTGTGTCATCAAAATGGATGAAATATGGCGGTTAGCTGCGTCTTGTGCCAGAGCGTTAAGCACTTGCTGAGACAGCAAATCTGCTTGTGTCGCTAATGATGGAATATAGGTTGGTGTAACGCCGCGCAAAATGGTTAATTTACGCAGCAGTTCAGGCCTGTCGGAGAGTGCCCAAATGGTAGCTTGGCTTTGACAGCGAGACATCAACAGGGGTGTTTCTCCCTGTTGAGTTAAAATGGCGACCCCAAGATCTTTGTGAACCTTAGTCGCCGATATCATGGAAGAAAGCGCGAAGCTTTTGCCCGCATCGCTGCACAAATGATGCAGTTTATCCCATGAATTTTGCGCACAGCCTAACTCTTGTTCTGCACCGTGAGCGATACGCACCATCGCTTCCACTGCTTCAATGGGATAGCTTCCCGCCGCTGATTCTGCTGACAGCATAATAGCGTCAGTGCCATCAATAATCGCGTTCGCTACATCAAGCACTTCTGCGCGTGTTGGCAGCGGGCTGTCAATCATCGACTCCAGCATCTGTGTTGCGGTGATAACGGGTTTGCCTAAATAGTTTGAGCGCGCAATCAACGCTTTTTGTACGCCGGGTAGGCGAGCATCACCGATTTCAACGCCTAAATCACCACGAGCAACCATCACAACGTCGGATGCATTGATGACCGCGTCCATATTTTTTTGATCGCTCACCACTTCGGCTCGCTCTACTTTGGCGACAATGTGTGCATGACATCCGGCTTGTACCGCTAACCGGCGCGCTTCATGTAAATCCTGGGCATTACGTGGAAATGAGACGGCTAGAAAATCGGCTTGGAGTTTCGCGGCAGTGATGATGTCTCGTTTGTCTTTGTCCGTCAGTGCCGGCGCGGAGAGGCCACCACCGAGCAAATTAATGCCTTTGCGATTAGACAGCTTACCGTTGTTTATGACGCGAGTTTTTACCCACTGCTGTGGTTTGTTGAGTTCTTCGACCCGGAGTTGTACTCGGCCATCATCAAGCAGTAAAGTATCACCCAACTTCAAGTCTTGAATCAGCTGCGGGTAATCTAAGCCCACACGTTCTTGGTTACCAGCCATTGTGGGGTGAAGCCCATCGAGAATAAATGAGTCACCCGCTTTTAGAGTGATCGCACCGTCTTCAAAACAGGAAATACGGATCTTAGGTCCTTGTAAATCGACTAATATGCCGACACTGACACCAAGCTTTTGTGAAATGTCACGTACTAACATCGCGCGTTCAATATGCTCGTCAGCGGTGCCGTGAGAAAAGTTTAAACGTACAACGTTAACACCAGCATTAATGAGCTTGGTGATCATCTCACGGCTTTGGCTTGCAGGGCCAAGCGTTGCAACGATTTTTGTTTTACACATAGTGGTATCCTATAACGACACTCGCTATAGCCATTTTACTTGAAGTTATGGTGGTGCTAATTGCACTTGTCCATTGCTCTCGGCCGACATTTAGTCGATTTTTCAAGTGATTTGGATATAGAAAATAAGAATGAAAATAAGAAAATAACAGGGGGGATTATCCCCCTGTATCAAGGGTGTTATAGATTAGAGACTTGGTTTCGTTTCCAGTATCTGGCCCGTAGGAGCATCAATATCCGTTACTTTCTTGGCATTCCATACCGTAGTCGCAAGCAGTAAAGAAATCACGCCAGCGGCCAACCAGAAATATTGTGCTTGAGTAAAGTCATATTTGGTTACGCCATCCACTTCCGTCATTTTAATCAATGATGAAGACACCAGTTCTTGAGCCGAAGCGGCTAAGTAAGAGAACAAACCAATAAAGCCCTTTACGGCACCGACGGCATTTTTAGGCATTAAGTCACAAGCCGTTAGGCCAGCAAGAAATACGACAAGCCCACCAATCGCAAAACCAATTAAGCCTAGAGCAACAGCATCTACCATACGGTTATCGGGGCCGAAGAACATCAAGCACATACCTGCAATGTTGGCAAATCCGTAAAGTAGCGTTGGGATATGACGGTTAGCGTTGAATACTTTATCTGAAATGATACCAGACAAAATAGCACCCGCGAGGCCTGCAATAGGGTAAGTGGACATTGCAAAACCAGCATCAATCAGTGAATAGCCTTTGGTTTCTTGTAGGTATAACACCGCCCAAGAAGACATCGCATAGCGAGAGATATACATCGCGGCACAAGCAGCGGCAATCAGCCAGACAGTCGGCTGCTTCAAAATGAACAGTTGAGCGCGACGTGTTTCTTTTGGATCGTTGGCTTTTTTGAACTCGGGCTCTTCACCAAATGCTGTTGCAACATCAGGTAAACCATAGGTTTGCGGACGATCTTTCAGTACAAAGAACATAATCAATGCAGCGATGATGGCAGCAATGCCCGCACCGATGAAACCTGCTTGCCAGCCTAAATAACTCACTAGCGTTGCTGTTAGAATCCAAGTGATGCCTTCGCCGATATTTCGAGATCCTCCCCAAATTGAATAACGGCTTCCGCGTTGTTTAGGTGAGAACCATTGGAAAAGCGAGACGCAAGAAGGCGCAGAACCCACCGATTGGAACCAACCATTGACGGCCCAAAGTAACACAAAGAAGAATGCCGTGGTGTTCAACCCCATGAATATGGCAGTGGCACCGGAAAGCAGTAGTGAGAACGACATAAATCGGCCGATGTTGGCGTAGTCAGAAAGGAAACCGTTCGAAAACTTACCAAATGCGTAGGTGAAGAAGAAGGCTGATCCCATGATCCCGAGTTCTTCTATCGATACGATGCCCGCATCAAGCATCGGTTTTTTAACGACACCTAAACTCATACGAACCACATAGAACATGGCGTATCCAAAGACTAAGCCTAAGAATACTTGCCATTGAAAACTTTTGAAACGCGATTGCATTGCGCCCTCAGAGCTATCCGATAGCGGTAGATCTGGGCGAGTTTTAAAAAAGTTAAGCATGGAGCTCTCCATTCATCAAATACTAAATAGGGTTATTACTAAATAGGGTTGTTTCGTTGTCGGAATGCATCTTCAAACAAATGGGTATGGGGCTCAAAAGTGCCAATTTGAGGCAGAAATGACTCAAATTGAGAGTGTGAATGGGTCAAAAATGGGAATTCAGCGAAGGGTAAATTATGTTTTGCTGATAAAATTGAAATTGTAATACGCTGTTTTGCGT
>NZ_CAWNHY010000123.1:0-4904 GCF_963874335.1 Vibrio sp. V10_P2A27P122
CATCACTCAATACTATCTGAATGCTTTATACTCTCCGCAAACATGTATTTCAGGTGATGGTATGGATGCAGAACAATTTTCACAGTTAGTGGCGCAAATCAAAATAGGTAAACAGCTACCAGAGGCTATCTACTTACATAAGGATGCATTCAGTGCCTTACCAACAACACTGAGCAAGTTTATTCTGGCCGTCGCCAAAGCGCTTAATCTACCTGATGAACAGTGGGATCTAGTCAAACTGTTTAAAAGGGAGTTCCGTTTATCTTTACTGCATTACCCTGATTTTTATAGCGATTCCTATCCAGCACTTAAACAGAGCCTTAACGTCAACCTCTCTAAGTTAAGTCATAAGCTCACCTGCTATAACGACTCGGATAACCCGCCGATCTTACATCGCAAAGAAACGATGACTTTACCTGAAAGCGAATACTACTCTCACTTTGTTAGCCTTACGCAGGAAGGCGAAAATGCCGGTTTGTATGAAAACACTCGCATTATTGGCTTTAAACGATCATGGGAAAATGTAATCGCTCGTCATGGTTATCAGCTCGTTGATGGCCGTCTGTTTCGCTGCTCTGCACTAACAGCTAAGAATGAGATCGGGATTGATCGTCACAAAACAGCACTTGTCCGTCATGAGCTCTCTGCCCCAATGAAAAGTTTAGCTAAACACGGCTACCTTTCTGGTAATTATTCAATTTTTGATTATGGTTGTGGACGAGGTGACGATTTAAGAGAATTAGAAGCCCATGGATTAGATGCACTAGGCTGGGACCCAAACTTTAGACCAGACGTTGAACAAGTATCCTCAGATATCGTCAATCTGGGCTTTGTCTTAAATGTCATTGAAGATCAAGATGAAAGATTGGAAGCCTTACTTGGGGCTTGGGAGTTAACAGAAAGGCTCCTGATTGTGGCTGTAATGCTAGCGAACGAGACTTATATCAATCAGTTCAAACCATACAAAGATGGAGTTATTACCTCACGTAACACCTTCCAAAAATACTACGCACAGTCAGAAATTAAAACTTATCTTGAACGAAGCCTTCAGGAAGAAGCGATCGCTATCGCACCGGGTATCTTTTACCTCTTTAAAGATAAACTAGAAGAACAGCGCTACTTACAAAGTAAATACCAACGTCATCATCAATGGCAGCAGCTCACCTCACCACAGCCAATGGAAGCAAAAGACAAAGCAAAACTGATCATCGCCCAGCATCAAGTTCTGTTCGATAATTTTTGGAATACTTGCCTAGAGCTTGGTCGGATACCTGCAAACGATGAGTTTGCAGCAAGTGAACAGGTCCGCAGCCTCATTGGCTCACATAAGAAAACCTTTGCTCTGATCGGTGACATGTTTGATACCCAAGCATTTAAACAAGCAGAAAGACGACGTAAGGAAGACCTTTTACTTTATTTTTCAATGGGATTATTTGAAAAGCGCAAACCCTACACACAACAACCTGAAAACTTGAAAAGAGATATCAAAGCGCTTTTTGGCGATTACAACACCGCAATTAACCTAGCAACTGAGCTATTATTCGCCATAGCTGATAAGCCTCTCATTCAAGCACAATGCGAAAAAGCTCACCAACTGTTGCCTGCTAGTGTGTTAAACCCCGATCACTCACTAATCTTCCATAAATCATGGTTAGATGAGTTACCGTTACTGCTTAGAGTTTATGTAGGCGCGGGGTTACAAATGTACGGTGAATTGGATGAATCTATCGACCTGATTAAAATTCATATTCGCTCTGGGAAATTGACACTAACGTGCTATGACAACTTTGACAATTCCGTGCCCTACTTAGTGGAGCGAATAAAGATTAAAATGGCCGAGCAAGATATTGATTTTTTTGACTACGTTGATGGAAAAAATCGCCCACCGTTGTTAAACAAACATCTATTTCTACCGATCACGCACACAGACTACAAGAAACAGCTTAGTTTTGATAAACGATTAGCCAAGCTGATGGGAATTGAAATAGACAAAGAGGTGCAACTGACCAGCCATGAATTTCTGTCATTGTTGATTCAAAATCACAAACAGATCAGCGGCCATAGCTTAACGTCACTTAACTATCATACTAAATGACATAAAGATGATTTCTATCGATAGAAATCATCTTTATTTCACTGTAAAATCACCGCCTTTGACATACTAAGTCACATGCATGCTCAAAATTTCATTTTCAAACTATTAAAAACTGCCAGTTTGTTATATTTTTAACATACCAAATTTAAAAAATGACAAACCGGAGGCGCTATGCAACATCAAGATTCAGGCTACTGCTACTCATTTCCAGCAGTTAGAGGTATTCAAGCTGGTCGCCCTTTTTATATCGCGACTTGTCCACTAAGAATCATCCCGAAAATTTTCAGTTATAACGAAGATGATGTGCCACCGGAGCTTAGAGCTCAACGGACACTCAACAAAAGTCGTATACCTGAGATGGTGAAATATTTACTCGATAATCCTAAAGATTATGTATTCTCTGCACTGACAGCCTCTGTGGGTATCGACATTTCGTTTGAAGATCATGACGGTGCGCCAAATTTAGGTATTTTGAAAATACCAATGGACGCACAAATACTGATCAATGATGGACAGCACCGTCGCAAAGCAATTGAAGAAGCGCTACGTGAAAATCCGGATTTAGGCCAAGACAATATTCCCGTTTTGTTTTTCGTTGACGAAGGCTTACAGCGTAGCCAGCAAATGTTCGCCGATTTAAATAAATACGCGGTCAAGCCGAGTCCATCTCTCGGGGTACTTTATGATTTGAGAGACGAAAGTTCTGATCTTGCTAGACGGCTTGCCAGCAAGAGCTTGCCGTTTATTGGATTTACAGAAATGGAAAAATCTAATATCAGCCCAAAATCCAACAAGCTCTTTACCTTAAGTAGCATCAAGCAAGCGACACGAGCACTGCTTGGTAAAGGTGCAAAAGATGTTTTCAATGAACAGGAAAAACAACTCGCTGAAGTTTTTTGGCAAACAGTTGCCGAAAATATGCCTGATTGGCAAATGGTTTTAACTAAACAAGTTTCACCTGCACAGCTAAGACAAGAATATATTCATGCTCATGGCGTAGGTCTCCACGCTATTGGAGTAATGGGTAAGTATTTGCTCTGTGATGAGCCTGACAACTGGCAAGATAAACTCAAATTATTAAGAAATGTCAATTGGTTGAAAACCAATCCTGAATGGATTCAACGCAGCATGAATCTAGGCAAAGTGAGTAAATCGACCCACAATATTTTGCTCACTGCAAATTTCCTAAAGACAAGCCTAGGTCTTCCACTCACGCCTGAAGAAAAAGCTCTAGAGAAGCAGTTATCATGATACACGAGCTAAAATTAGCTGAAGATCTTCCTGAAGAATATCAAGATTTTATTAACTTAGAAGACTTCGCCAATCACAAATTAAGTCACTTTGTTGCCGATGTGCAACGCGTCTACTGTGCAGACAAAAGGCCATGGGTTATAGGTTACAGCGGTGGTAAAGATTCGTCCGCAGTCATGTCCCTTGTCTATATGGCACTGCTAGGCTTGGATGAGAAAGACCGCCAAAAACCTGTTTTTGTCGTTTCGTCAGATACATTAGTAGAAACTCCAGTCGTCGTTAATCACATTAAAGACTCATTAGACGCTATAGCAACAGGTGCAAAACGTGACAATTTGCCGATAACTTGCCATAAAGTCGTACCATTAGCTGACCAAACATTTTGGACTAGCCTTCTTGGCAAAGGCTACCCTGCGCCAACTCGCTCGTTTCGCTGGTGTACTGAGCGGATGAAAATTGACCCTGTCAGTGATTTTATCAAATCAAAAGTATCCCAATTTGATGAGGTGATCGTCGTATTAGGCTCTCGAAGCCAAGAAAGCGCCTCGCGCGCACAGGTTATTGCCAAACATAAAATCGATGGATCTCGCCTAGCGAGACATACCACTCTATCGAATGCTTTTATTTATACGCCTATCGATACTTGGGCTGTCGATGATGTTTGGAAGATACTGCGACTATGCCACCTAGAGACTAAGCAGACTCCGTATGGTCAAAAAAATATTTGGATAGATAAGTACGACCTTGAATGGGAAAACCCGTGGGGCAGTAAAAATTTGACGCTTTGGAATCTGTATAAAGATTCTTCAGGGCAAGGTGAATGTCCAATGGTGATTGATGAAACCACACCATCTTGTGGTAATTCACGATTTGGTTGCTGGACGTGTACCGTAGTAACAAAAGATCGTGCCATGGAAAGCCTTATCCAGAATGGTGAAGAGTGGATGTCTCCTCTTCTTGAATTCCGTAACAAATTGGCAATGACAACCGATCCCGCGAATAAAGCAGAATATCGTAACCACAAACGTAGGACGGGAAAAGTCAGTTACCAATATGCCAAAGAAGGCGAAGATATTGCCACCGAACGCAAACATGTTCCGGGGCCTTATTGGCTGAAATACCGTAGACAATGGCTACGTGAATTACTCGAATTAGATAATAAGTTTAAAGCCGAAGGCCGTGAAATCGAGTTAATTACCGCTCCTGAGTTACATGCCATTCGCCAAGAATGGATCCACGATCCAAACGAGCCTGATTGGAATGACTCATTACCCGCCATGTTTAAAGAAGTGTATGGATTCGATCTTGACTGGATATATGACGATAACGCAAGCTTCGGGAAAGATGATGCTCAGTTAATTCATGAATTATCTGAAGATTTTGATATTACACCAGAACTGGTGATGAAGCTCATCGAGCTTGAGATCGCTACCGAAGGATTAAGTCGAAGAAATGGTATATCCAACAAAATAGCGACTTTATTGAAGCAAGATTGGGGAAGCTTAGAAGAAATCAAACAAAAACGCGCAGAGCTGCAAAGTAAAGCTGAGTTTGATAT
>NZ_CAWNHY010000124.1:0-4874 GCF_963874335.1 Vibrio sp. V10_P2A27P122
GAGCTGATGGATGTTCGAGCTGCTCATCTGCACCAACAATCTCATTTTTTTGAAGGTTTTCTGACTCAAGAAGGGTTGATTGAAGAATCTCGTTTCGCACCGATGTTTGGCATTTATGGCATGGCTGAAGCCGTTAATCTATTACTGGAAAAGGAGCAGAGTAACGCTCGTTATGGCCATGATGATATCGCCAACCAATTAGGCATCGCCATTTCCGCCAAGCTGGCCGACATTGTACAAAACTCACCAGTCAAATATGGCTTCAACGGCCGTGCTTTGCTGCACGCACAAGGTGGTATCAGCCTTGATCTTGATGTCACTCCGGGCGTGCGCATCCCTTATGGTACCGAACCCAACCCGATTGAATATGTGCAAGCAACGGCTGGACATCATCAATATTACACCTCTGGTATCAGCGATATTCTAACTCTGGATGAAACCATAACGGCCAACCCAGAAGCGATGTTCAACCTATGTAAAGGAGCCCTCCACTCTGGCTATCGCGAATTTACGGCAAACGTGGCTTCGAACGATTTAGTTCGCATTACGGGTTACATGGTGAAACTGTCTGAAATAGCGCAATTTGAGCAGCGCGGATCACGCACCAACACCACGTTTCTTGGGGCAGAAGCGGCCAAAAACACGGCTGTGCTCAAGCGAAAAGCACGCGTGGTTAGCCATGAAATGCAACCGGCTTATCAACCAAACTCTGTCAGCTAAACTAATGGTGAGTGGAAAACAGCCGCTCCGAGCAAAAGTCAGCCGAGTGCTGACTTTCTCCTGCGTTGATGGTCCGGGTAACCGACTGGTCATTTTTATGCAAGGTTGCAACTTCAATTGCTTGTCTTGCCATAACCCACATACGATTCGTCACTGTCACCATTGCGGTGATTGTGTGCCAACCTGCCCATCGCAAGCACTGCGCCTCAATGCTGACCAGCAAGTCGAATGGCTAGCGGAGAAATGCACTCACTGCGATCGCTGTATTGAGCACTGCGTGCACCAATCAAACCCCAAAATTCATCACTACAGCGTTGAACAACTCGTGGAACTTATCCGCCGAAATCATTATTTCTTAGCCGGTATTACCATTTCAGGGGGGGAAGCGACACTACAGCTTCCGTTTATTATCGCTCTTTTCAAAGCCATCAAACACGATGAAGAATTGAAACATCTCAGCTGTTTTATTGATAGTAATGGCTCACTATCAGAATCGGGATGGGACAAAATCTCGCCCTATTTGGATGGCGCAATGATCGATTTAAAAGCTTGGCAAGAGGAAACGCATCGGTGGCTAACCGGACGCAGTAACCATAGAGTGATACGCACTATTTTCCACCTCGCTACACTGAATAAACTGCACGAAGTGCGACTGCTGCATATACCGGACAAAAGTGATTTAGAGACTGAAATTACCGAAGTGGCGCATCTGATTAACCAGTTGCCTGCGAACGTCAGCATTCGGCTCAACGCCTTCCAACATCACGGTGTGGTCGGCAAGGCCTTAACTTGGCAACCATGCAGTGAAGGTGCAATGTTGCAGTTTCATCGAAAACTGGCCGCTCAAGTACAGCGAACTGTTTACCTGCCGACACGCTACACCTAGCGTCGAAAACCACCATGCCCATAGGCTACCTATATTAGATTAATAACCCGTACCATTTTGCCTAATGCATAACGCTCACCTATGCTTATCCAAACAGGCACTAACCGTTTAGCAAAAGGCCGAGCACTCGCTCTCATCACATAAAAAGGAAAGCATCATGATTGAATGGGATTTCTTACATCTTTTCGATACTCAAGAGCTCTTTATCTTTTATTAACGAGAACCAATATTATTAACGAGAGCCAACCTCATTTTAAATAGCAGCCGCAATTTCACCTTCAATATCCTTTTGCGGCTCTTTTTGTACTGGTGGAACTTGCCCTTCTTCTACAGCGTGTTGGTAACATCCACTTAGCTTAATGGCTAAATACATGTCCGCACGAATCACCACGCCGCCATCACCCGTTGAAATTCCAGCGATCTCACACCATTTTCTCAAACTGCGTTTACGCCCCGCTAGCACTAAACGAATACCTCGTTTTTTCAGAATGCTTTGCACGTCCGATAACATCGCCATGACGCTTAAATCTAAATGGGTAAAACTCGACACCGCATCAATAATCACACACCCCACACTCATGCCCGCCGATTCAGTGTGAAATAAAATACGACGTTTAAAGTAAGGCGCATTGAAATAAGTCAGCGGAGAGTTGAAACGATAAATCACCAAACCCGGTATTGGTTTCGCCTTCGCTGACGTATCAATCGTGCGAATCGTTCCTTTATCATCCAAACCCAATGTTTGATCACTTGGCCGCATCACGGTGCGTAAGAACTGGAACAGACCCAGTAATACCGCAAGAGTGATGCCGGGGATAACGCCAATGACCAATACAGCGATGAAGGTTAAGCTTGCCAAATAGAAGGCGTCTTTATCACGCTTGTGTAAACTCCAAATCCCTTTCAGATCCAGCAACGAGATAGACGCGATAATCAACACAACTCCCAATGCAGCAATCGGAATGTATTGTAGTGGCTGATACGCCACAATCGCGACAAATCCAATCACAATCGCTGCAATAATCGAAACTAATTGCGATTTTCCACCATTAGCGTCATTCACCGCCGTACGTGAATCCGCCCCACTGATGGCAAAACCTTGTGAAAATGCAGAAGCAATATTAGCTAAGCCAAGCGCGCGAAACTCTTTGTCGGCGTCAATATCATAACCATTTTTTGCCGCAAAACTGCGCGCAGTGAGCATCATACTGACAAAGCTCACCATCGCTAAGTTCAAAGCGGGCATGACTAATTCACGGCTCACCCCTAGATCAAATAGAGGGGTTTGGAATATTGGTAACCCACCTTGGATTAAACCAACGACTTTAACGCCAAGATGTTCAGCGCCAAAAAACCACACCCAAAATGCAGCAGCGATGATAGCCAACATCGCTGCTGGCCAATTGGGCCTGACACGCTTACACAGAAAATAAACCACCACTGTCAGCGCACTTATCAATAAGGTTTGCCAATGCAAATCAATCAGCAAGGATGGCGCTTCCACGATACGCTCTAGTAGATATTGCTGCTCATATTTCAGCCCAAATACTTTAGCAAATTGACCCACGATAATGGTCAGAGCAACACCGTTTAACAACCCAAGTAGAATAGGGCGAGAGAGAAAATCGGCTAAAATACCGAGTTTGAAACGACTGGCCAGCAAACACCACATTCCCGTCATTGCCGTCATTGTCATGACCAACTGCCAGTGTTTGAGAGGATCGCCCATCGCCAGCGGTGTCACTACCGCCGCAATCACTGCGCAAGTTGCCGCGTCTGGGCCTAAGATCAACTGCCTAGACGTGCCAAAAATCGCGTAAACCAACATCGGCAATACGCAGGAATATAAGCCGACAATCGCGCTTACTCCAGTGAGCTGCGCGTACGCTATCGCGACAGGCAGTGCAACCGCAACCACAGAAAGCGCCGCACGTACGTCATCCATCAACCAGCGAGTTTCATAGTCTTTCAGTTGGTGTAAACCCGGCATCCACTGTTGTACAAATGCACTATTCAAATTGCTTCCCCCCCTCTTCTCGCAACAAGGTTTTCACATTAAGCATAACTCATTGCTAACAAACTAGCGCTTATAATTGGCTGATTTTATTGAAGTATGAGAAAAAGAAAAAGTGCAGGAAAAAGATCGCCTCCATAGGTCGACTTATGTGAAAATAGCCCACTCCATTTCACTCGCCTAAAGTTGTACTTATGAAATTTCAAGCTGCCATTTTTGATATGGATGGACTGTTACTCGACACGGAACGTGTCTGCCTTACAATATTCGAACAAGCTTGCCACGCAGTTGGCGTCCCATTTTTAAAAGAGGTTTATCTCTCGGCTATTGGTCGCAATGCGGCAGGCATTGAACAAGCACTGCGCGCAGGCTACGGGCCAGAATTAGACTATCCGGTATTACATACGGAGTGGCGTAAACGTTACGATGCCGTGGTGAAACACCAGGCGATCCCAGTGAAAGAAGGGGTTATCGAGTTATTACAATGGTTAAAAGCCAATCGTATTCCTACTGCCGTCGCAACATCAACCCAAAAAGACGTGGCACAAATTAAGCTGCGCCTTTCAGGCCTTGAGCAATACTTTGACTCGTTCACAACCGGTTGTGAAGTGATACATGGCAAACCCGATCCTGAGATTTATCTACTCGCTGCGCAACGTCTTGGCGCTGAACCGACCCAATGCTTAGCCTTTGAAGATTCTAATAACGGCGTGCGATCCGCCGTGAGTGCGAATATGATCACCTACCAAATTCCTGATCTCGTCGAACCCAGTGAAGAAGTTTTGGCGCTTGGACACCAAGTGGTCCCCTCACTACATCACGTTTTAACGGCCCTGAAAAACAGTAATTGAGCGGTTTTTCATACGCCGCCTGTTTGATTTCGATTGCCATAACTAAACAGCGTGATATTGGTATTGCAATTACAGATAGCTAACAAGTAACAAGGGGGTATCATTGATACCCCCTTCTTTAGTCAATAAGAAATATTCGTTAATGTTTAGGTGGCGTACCTTCACAATTAGAAACCACAGCGTCAATTTGTATTAACGCATCCATAGGCAGCTCTGAAACACCAATCACGGTTCTCGCAGGTAGCTCATGGTTAAAGAAGGTTGTGTAAACTTCATTGACAATATTAATGTCATCCATATTTTTTATTTGAATATTGACTTTAACAATATCATCCATAACATGCTCAACACTTTCTACAATATTCTTTATATTTTCTAAACACTGCTTAACTTGTTCTTTTAT
>NZ_CAWNHY010000125.1:0-4830 GCF_963874335.1 Vibrio sp. V10_P2A27P122
AACTTTATTTAATTTCAATAGATTAAACTGGTAATCAAGTTGGTTTTGATTAAAATCGATTTTTTTGGCAGGTTTAGGTTTTCTGTCCGTCTATGTTGCAGGGAAAGTAAGAACGCGAATCTCATGATTCTCAATGGTCTAATTGAATAAAAAGTTAGACAGACCATAAGAGAATGTGAAAAATTTAGACAGTGATACGGATTGGGCAGATATTTTCAGTTTTAGACGCACGAGCTCCCATTCTTAAAGGCTTTATCCTTATCTAATCTATTTTTTAAACGTATTCTTTCCCAACTGTACATCTCTGACGCGCAGCGGTAAGAGAGAACGAACACCCAATATGACACTGCAGGAAAATGCTGTGGGAAGTCGGGTTAGTAGGTCAAGAGCTCTCAAGTCCGAATACCTGCCAGCAGCCAAATCTATGCCACCTTTTGGTTGATTTGGTAGGACTTACGCGAATTAGGATCACAATATGAATAAATCCCTTTTAGCGGCGGCTGTAGCATCGCTGCTTTCACTTATCTCCAATTTACACGCCCAAGAAGCATCTACTGACGAAACCATTACTGACGAAACCATGGTGGTTACGGCTAACCGTTTTGAGCAAAGTACCGAAAGTGTTGTTGCTCAAGTGGAGGTTGTGACACGTCAAGATATAGCCCGTATTCAAGCTAAGTCACTAACTGATGTATTCAAACGATTAACGGGTATTCAAGTTACACAGAATGGTGGTAGAGGCCAGCAAGCTTCGATCTTTGTTCGAGGTGCTAACTCTGATCAGGTTCTTGTCTTAATTGACGGCATTCGTTTTGCTCGCGCTGCAAAAGGTGGTGTCGATTTCAGCCAACTGCCAATCGCATTTGTTGACCGAGTAGAGTATGTACGAGGTGCTCGTGCTGCTATGTATGGTTCAGAGGCGATTGGTGGTGTGATTAATATCATTACAGTTGTCAGTTCTGACAATGAAGAAACTGTAGTGAGTGCAGGATTAGGCAGCCGTGATTATGAAGAATTAAGTTTTGTTAGTGGTACTAAAGTTGGCGAGAACGGTCATTTAAACGCATCGGTTGGTTACGATTCTGATGAGGGCTATAACGTTCACCCAATGCCCGGAGTAAACGATGGTGGCCGTCATGGGTTTGAATCACGTAATGCTTTGCTCGGGTACGTACATAACTTCGACCAACAGTGGAGTGGCTTTGCGAATTTCCGAATGTTCGAGACTATCTCTCAATATGATGGTTCGTATGTTGATTATAATACCGGCAACCCTGTCCACTCTTACAAAGAAGCTGAAGTACAAAACTCTACTGTTGCTGCTGGCGTTAAATTTAATGGCAGTGAGCTAAAGTCTGAATTCCTAGTTAATTATCAAAACCAAGACAACTGGAATTACGAAAAGTCTCTAGGTAAGAACTCTTCTTCGGCTACGTCTGATGAGCTTGAGCAACTTAATGTTCAATGGGTAAACTCATACAAAGTTACTTCAGCACTGACGTTAAGTGGTGGTGTTGATTGGCGAGATGAGGCCTACATCGTTAAGCCATCGAATACTGAATATGATCGAACCAATGTTGCATACTTCACTGCATTAAACGCAGATGCGGACAAAGTGTTTGGTGAGTTGAGCATTCGTGCTGATGACAATGAACAGTTTGGTACTGAAACAACGTATAACACAGGGTTAGGTTATCGTTACGCAGAATGGCTTGTGGTTAAGGCTGCCTATGGTACATCGTTTAAAGCTCCGAACTTGTATCAACTATATAGTTACTACGGTAATGACAAGCTAGAAGCCGAGAAAGCGGATTCATTTGAATTAACTTTTAGTGGTTTAATCCAAGAGGTTGATTGGTCAATTACTGGATACGATACAAACGTTGAAGACTTAATTGATTATAATTACGCGACGAGTAAGTATTACAACACTGATGGTGAAAGCCAATTACGTGGTGTGGAAATGGTTGTCGGTTTTGATACAGGCTTTATTAACCACCAAGTGAGCGCTAACTTCCAAGATCCAAAAGACCAATCTGGTGAACAGTTAGTCCGCCGTGCTAAGAAGATTTATAAGTATAACGCGGTAGCTAGTTTCGATGATGTTGATTTGTCATTGGGGTACCAATACGTCGGTGAGCGACCAGACTTCTCTGAAGAGTTGGCTGCATACAGTTTGTTTGATGTTTCAGTTAACTACTACGTAAATGAAAATCTTACTTTAAACGGTCGAGTCGAGAACCTTACTGATGAAGAGTACGAGACAGCTGGTGGATACCCATCTCCAGAGCGTACATATTACGTAAATGCTACTTACCAATTCTGATTTTTGAAACCGCCTGTGGGCGGTTTTTACTTTGCGAGTGTGATGATGAAAAAGAACGTTATCGTCAGTTGGTCTAGCGGAAAAGATTCAACCCTCACTTTAGAGCGATTATTGGAAGATAGCCGTTATTGTGTGGTGGGCATTTTTACCACTTATGTCGAAGATGAAGTGCCCTTTCAAGCCACCCCTTTGTATGTAATTGAGCTACAAGCACGACTTTTAAAATTACCCGTTGTCAAAATAGAGCTGCCTGCCGTATTTCCAAGTAACGAGCTTTATCAATCGACCATCATCAGCGCATTAAAACAAAGTGGATTAGAGATAGACGCCGTTGCTTTTGGCGATATGTTCTGTAACGGTATTGCGCAGTATCGCAAAAGCTATATTGAACCGGCTGGCTGGGAGTGTGTGTTGCCCTTGTTAGGCGAAGATAGTAGCGCTCTTGCGCGAGAGATCATAAATCGCGGCATCCAAACCATGGTGATGACGACAGATGGTCACAGCCTCACGCCAGACTATTGTGGACAACCTTATGGACGAGCGTTTATTGATTCTTTACCAGCAAAGGTTGACCCGTGTGGCGAAAATGGTGAGTTTCATACACTGGTCACCGATGCGCCCTGTTTTTTGGGTGGAACACTGGAGTTAGAGTTGACGCATCTCCAACTGGGGGAACGTTTTTGTCACCAAAGATACCGAGCAAGAGCATTGCCAATTGATAAAGAGCGAGTATGATCGGAACGTTTTCATTATAAGGTGCTCAGAGTGTCGCAACCGTCTCAGCTTAATGTGCTTATCTTTGACTCTGGTGTTGGTGGGTTATCGGTTTATCAAGAGGTCCAAGCCAAACTACCACAATTAAACTACATCTACCTGTTTGACAATGAAGCTTATCCTTATGGAGAGCTCAATCAAGAGGTGTTAATTAAGCGTGTGGTTAGGTTGGTAAGCGATGTCGTTGTGAAAGAGCGCATTGATTTGGTCGTTATTGCTTGTAATACCGCAAGCACCATCGTCTTACCCAAGCTGCGTTCTTGTCTTGCTGTACCAGTTGTGGGAGTTGTCCCTGCGATTAAACCGGCCTCGTCACTGGCAAATAAAGCCGTGGGACTCATTGCTACCCCAGCGACTATCACTCGTCAATACACTCACGATTTGATTCGAGATTTCTCATCTGACAAGAATGTTGAATTGCTAGGGTCAACGCGCTTAGTGGATATGGCAGAAGAAAAATTGAGGGGCAAAGCTGTCGATCTTGCAGAATTAAAAGAGATTCTTAGCCCTTTGGTGAACCGTATTGATGTGGCGGTCCTTGGCTGTACACACTTCCCATTAATAAAAGAAGAGATCCAAGCCGTATTAGGGAAGAGTGTCGTGCTAGTTGATTCCGGAGAAGCTATTGCTCGTCGTGTGCAAGAGCTATTGGGTGTGAAAAGCGAGCCACAATGCAAAATCAAACAACACAAGATATTATCAAGCGCACCTCCTTGGGAAGAAAGCGCGCTCAATAGCCGATTAGCTCACTTAGGTTTTACTCCTGTTCAAACATATCGTCATCAGGATGTTTAGGATCATTCGCCACACGTACTTTCAATGTACGCTGCATATAGTCTTTTTCATTCAAAGCTGAAATAGCGCCATCTACATTTGCAGAAGCCATCACAACAAAGCCAAATCCACGCCTTTTGCCCGTTCGCTTATCTTTCATCAAACGTACGGCAAAGACCTCTCCATATTTGGCAAAAAGTTCACGAACATGAGCTTCATTCGCTTTGTATGGCAAGTTACCGACATACAGTGTTTTCGTTGAGAGTTTTGACTCCTCATCATCGGTTAGCGTTTTGCTGCCAAAAAATTTAAAAACAAGAGCGGAAGAGACAACACCAAAAACAAAAGTAATTGCGGGAGAAAGCGCGACCAGAGAAAAAAGGATTGCGCCTATTATTGCAAGAGATGCAACCAGTAAAATCGATTTATTAGAGTTCATATTGGAATACTACATATCAAGTAAAAGAAGAAGGATGTCTAGGATTAACAAAATAGACACATCAATCTTACGTTTATGCTTGGTGTTTTTCCAACCAATTGCTGTGATAACCTTCAAATGTTGAAGTTTTATTCAATAAAACGCGACATTGGTGGCTTTTTAAGCGAATGAAAGGTGATTTTAAAAAAGAACTTGTCACATTGTAAAACCTCCCTATAATGCCGCCTCACTGACACGGAGTGAGGCAAGCCTCACAAACGAGTTACTAGTTGAAAGAGAAAGATAGTTAAAAATAACTCTTGACTCTTAAAAGCTAAAGCGTATTATTCGCACCCCTAGCGACGCGGACTTAACGGTCTTGTTCGACAGGAACGCTCTTTAACAATATAAACCTATCAATCTGTGTGGGCACTCGTTGATGATAATCAAAAAAGATTTATCAATGAACTGAGTGACCAATCAGAATCAAGTTTACTTGATTTTGGCACAGTCAATTCATTGTTGTTCTGTTGGAACA
>NZ_CAWNHY010000126.1:0-4821 GCF_963874335.1 Vibrio sp. V10_P2A27P122
GTTCATTGTTTGATCTTAATACCAAATAATGTTCAACATAGTCGTTTATTGATTGACGCTTAACACCATAAATCCAAAATAGGTCTGACCAGTTTGTTAATTTCACTTTTGCACTTATTCTTTATTAGATACGTGCCTAAACCAATAAGAAAAAAATATGAAACTAATGACGTTATTGATGACCGCAATATTGCCACTCTCCATGGCGATTGCAGAAAATACGGATACCACCTCAGAACCAGTTACCGCTTATGGCGTAATGAATACGCAAAATAAGCAAACCTACACTTATGTACGCTGTTGGTATCGGCCCGCTGGCAATCATGATGACCCAGCAACAGATTGGGAGTGGGCATTGGATGAACAAGGAAATGACTACACCATTAGTGGTTACTGGTGGTCGTCTGTGCGCTTTAAAAATATGTTTTATACCGACACCTCACAATATGAAATAAAACAGCGTTGTGAAGAGACGCTCGGCGTCAGTCACGATTCTGCAGATATTACTTATTTCGCAGCAGACAATAGGTTCTCATACAATCATTCGATCTGGACTAACGATAAACAAAATGCCAAACCCGTCATTAATAAAATGGTGACCATAGGTGACAGCCTTTCGGATACAGGAAATATATTCAATGCGTCACAATGGAAATTTCCCAATCCTAACTCTTGGTTTTTAGGACACTTTTCCAATGGTTTGGTGTGGACAGAGTATTTAGCAAAAATGCACAATTTGCCTGTATATAACTGGGCGATTGGCGGTGCCGCAGGGCGTAATCAATATATCGCGCTGACGGGTGTGAATGATCAAGTCCGCTCTTATCTAAATTACATGACAATGGCCAAAAACTACCAGCCAGAAAATACGCTCTTTACCTTTGAATTTGGCTTGAATGACTTTATGAATTACAACCGTGAAGTATATGAAGTCAAAGCAGATTTTAGCAGCGCGATGATTCGTCTTGTGGATTCAGGGGCCAAAAATATTATTCTACTCACCCTACCCGATGCAACCAAAGCCCCGCAATTTAAATATTCAACAGCAGAAGAGATAGCGAAAGTCAGCGCTAAGATCACCACCTTCAATGCGTTTATTCAGCAACAAGCACTGTATTATCAGATGCAAGGGGTAAATATCATCCTGTTTGATGCCCATAGCTTGTTTGAAAACCTCACAGCCAATCCACAGCAATACGGCTTTGAAAATGCGACCGATGCATGCCTCAACATCAATCGCAATTCAGCTTTAGATTACTTATACCGTCATAGCTTAACCAATGATTGCGCTTACCATAGCTCTGACAAATACGTATTTTGGGGCGTCACGCACCCTACCACGGCCATCCATCAATTGATTGCCAACGAAATCAGTAAAAACTCTCTCGCGTCATTTCAATTTGAATAAGCACGTCTGACCCTGAAGACAGCACGCAAGTGCTGTCTCTAAACCCAAATAGGCATCGCGGTAGCGGCTTTCACTTGACGCATGGCGAGGTGGGTATGCATATCTTTTACATTGTTGAGCCGCTGTAACTGACGCGTAAATGCTTCGTACCCTGATAAATTGGCACTAACGACTTCCAGCAAGTAATCATACGCACCTGAAACCACATGGCAGCTGATCACCTCCTCCATCTCTTTGATTGCCTCTTCAAAACTATCAATGGAAGCGGCTTGATGATTATTCAGGCTAACTTCAACAAAAACCGTCATACCAACTCCGACAGCTTGCCGGCTTAAGCGAGCTTGATAGCCATCAATGATCCCGCTCTCCTCTAATCGTTTCAAGCGTCTTGCGCAGGGAGAAGGTGATAATCCAACCTTTTCTGCAAGCTCTGCGGTGCTTAAGCGTCCCTCTGTTTGTAATAAGGTCAACATGCGGCGGTCTATTCTATCCATTACTCGATCCTTGATGAAATCCACTAACATTTTGCTAATTTATAGCGGATAAGTGCTAAACCATCTAGCAATAAGGGTGAACTTGCCGGATAAAAGTAAGCCGAACCATAGATAATGGTGAGAAACCATCCATTGATGTGAATGAAATTATGATTTATGGCTACCTCGCGATAGGCACCACACTGTTATTATGGTCCGGCTTTTTCCTCTCTTTAAAGGCAGGGGCGAGCGGCCTATTAACCCCTGCGGATATTGCATTAACGCGCTTTTTACTGCCCGCTTTGTTGCTCTCTCCATTGGTTTGGAGAACTCGACATCAATTGCAAAATGTACCTATACGTTACTTAATTGGTCTATTTATTGGCTGTGGATTGCCCTATTTACTAGTGACAAGCCATGCGATGCACTACGTTCCGGTTTCTGATGGTAGCGCGCTTGTTCCGGGCGTGCTGCCGCTGTTTGTCTCGGGTATCGCGGTGTTGCTGTTTAAACAGCCGTTAAGTCGCCATCGAATAGCTGGGCTGACTTTAGTGGTGGCAGGGGTTGGTATTTTCCTCTATTCAAGTGCCACTGATTTTGAGTCAAACCGTTTGACCGGACATTTGATGTTTTTAACTGGCAGCCTGATGTGGGCAGTGTTTACGATTTGTGCGCGGGTAGCGAATTTGCATGCGCTCGTCAGCGCGGGATGGGTTGCTTTACTTTCTACTATTTTATTGGCCGTTCTAATCGCTTTAGGCATCGTCGATAGCTACTTAGCCACACACTCTTTTGCACACTGGCCGTGGAAAGAACTGGCGGGACACACACTGCTGCAAGGTGTCGGGGCGGGGCTCATTGCAGCATTTACCTATTTATATGCAGTTTCAACACTCGGCGCAGAACGCTCCGCTGCCTTTGGCTCTGCAACACCAGTCGTGGCAACCTTGTTGGCGATTCCCGTTTTTGGTGAGATGCCAACGCCTTTGACTTGGATCGGATTAGGATTGATAAGCTTAGGTAGCTTGGTTGCCAGTAATGTTTTAATGAAACACGATCATTCGCAATATTACCGGCCCCCAACGCATCAAAAACGAAGCGCTAAGCGCTCATATCAGCGATAGCAAATCTCTGCCCAACGAGCCAAACCAGCAGTCACTGAACCAAAGTAGTTACCGCTGACAACGGGTACGTGGGGCAGTTGCTGCTCTACCGCTTGGCGTAATATTGGAGAACGAGCAGATCCGCCCGTCATAAAGATAACATCCGGCTTTACGCCACCTTGTTCAACCGCTTCTTTGACCAATTCCACCATTTTCGCTTTAGGGGATTCAATGGCGTCGATCATTTGCTCACGCTCAATTTGCACTTCGATCTGCTCAGAAAGAAGATCAAGCACCACCTGACATTGCGTAAGATCAGATAGAGCAATTTTTGCCTCTTCTGCACGGCGTACAATTTGATAGCCGAGCGTTTCAAAATAGACTTTCAGCAAACGCGCCAACTTTTCTGGTTGCTGCGCCTCTTTGTGTAGCAATTTCAATGCTGCCAAGTTTTGCTGAGCATAGAAGTCACGTTGCGCTTCCACGTTGTTAATTGCAATCGGGTTCCAAAACTGCGTGATCGGCATATCAATGCCAGAAATGGCTTTACTTCCTAATCCAAAAAAAGACATCAACTGTTTGAAAGCAATATAGATATCAAGATCATTGCCTCCGACCCGTTGGCCACTATGCGCAAGCAAACTCGCGGTGCGGTCGTCACGACCTCGCCAACTCGGCCCCATTTTTAGCAATGAACAGTCGGTGGTTCCACCACCGATATCAACCACCAGTACGGTTTGATCTTGCACCAGAGTCGCTTCATATTCTAAACCCGCCGCAACGGGTTCAAACTGAAAACTGATGTGCTGAAAACCGGCGCGTTTCGCCGCACGTTGTAAAATAGATTCCGCTTGTCGATTGGCCTCTTCACCACCTCGTCCATGAAAGTTAATAGGACGACCAATCACAGTATCTTGGATGCTACGCTGAAGGTGCTGCTCTGCATTGTGCTTAATATTGACCATCATGGCGCACACCAAGTCTTCGAAAAAACTGACCTGCACATCACGTAAACCTGCCGCGCCTAGAAATGATTTAGGGGATTTAACGTAATAAATATCGCGCGGATCCTGCAGATAGAGATCGAGCGCCGCTTGGCCAAAGGCAATGTCTTGCACGGCAAGTTCAATACTCTCTTCTCTATTCACATTGATCGCGCGACGAAGTACTTGCTCACCAATTTTATCGCTTGGCGTAATATTGTGATGACGGAACAGATGCTCAGAAATGGACTCTCGCGTCGGGGCGCATATTGTCGAAGGAATGTAGTGGCTTTTACCTTCTATGGGTAACAATGTTGGCTGCCCATCTTGCATCATCGCGACAGAACAGTTCGCCGTTCCATAGTCAAAACCAATAAACATCGCTACCTCCTAGCATCAGAAAAAGGCCGGCGATCCTACCTTATGATTTTCACAAATACTATCCCCAAACTACTTGGAATGTCTGGCGAGAAAAGACATGGATTGGTTTACACAAGCCAAGAGACGAAAAAAGACAGCAGCAGGCAGCCCACATAAGCCATTTTAATCACCTTGATATGTCGATAGTGGATAAGACAAGGTGACAAGATAAACAACGGGATCAGGACAAAAATGGGGTTCATACTGAATAGCCAGCTTAACAATACAACAGAAAGTGCATAGTAGAAGAGCCACGAATTTGGAACCGACAACTTTTTGCCAAGTCCCACTATAAATAATAATGCAGCAAGTAAAGGTAACATCATTAATTACACCTTTATGATATTAATTCTCATTTACATCAAATATTAGTCACTGTTCAGCACAAAAGCAATAGAAAAACTAGGTACATTATCAAACACCAAGAGCCATAC
>NZ_CAWNHY010000127.1:0-4793 GCF_963874335.1 Vibrio sp. V10_P2A27P122
CCCAACATGGCCTGGAATCTTAGCCACATTACGAGCACCACCCTGACGAACCTGAGTAATCGTTGCCTTGGGGAAATTAAACGCTGTTAGGAATCCATATATAAATTCATTGGTATCTACTGATTCAACAAGAGATTCAAGTTGTTCAAAAATCTTTGCCTGATTGACGGCCATGCCTTTTCCTTTATGAAAGCTGCTAATCTGCAATTCAGTAGCAATCTTGTCTAACGGCAATCAATTCTTATCAAAGGAATTGATTTCCTTTTAAAAATGCTTTCGATTATACATCAAGTTAGTTATGTAATCCCATGAGTCGTATCAGATAAACCGCTCATTGATACGTTCGCTCCCCTTATGACTAGCCGATGACTTAAGTCTCTGTAGATATTGTTCAAACCTTTACACGAGAGGTTAATCAACCCTTTCTTATGTGTGTGGTGTTATATTGGTGATAATTATGGAGACGGCTGTTCGTTACTACCAAAAAATAGGCAGCAAAAAACCTGCCATAAGATCGTGTAGCAACTGGCACAACAATCATTGTTTAGAAGGTTATAAATGGAAGACTTAGCAAAGGAAGAATTGTTTTCTCAGATAGAAGAACACTTAAAATGCAGTGAACAAAGTTGGCTGTTGGGTGCAGGAATTAGCTTCGATGCTAAATTACCTTTGATGTATCCCTTAACCAACAAAGTTAAAAAAGACTTGGAAAACAACCATGAAGAGTTGTTCAACGATATTGTTGTTCCTTTGTTCAATGAATTACCGCGGGAATGCCATATAGAACACGTGCTCAGCCACCTAGGCGATTATGCTGCTTTAGCAGAAAGAAATAAGGAAAAGAAAACAACAATTAATGGCAAAGAAATAGAGTTATCTCGCCTTGAAGATATCCATTACGCCATTTTGGAATCTATTTCTAACGTTATTAGGTGTGGTTATGTTGAAGATAAAGACGGTAACACCGTTGAAGAAGGTAAATTATCTAAACCAATTGTTGATATCAAGGCTCACCTAAAGTTCATTGATATGCTTTTCAACCATGCATCCGCTGGAGTCTATGAAAGAAGAAAAACGGTCAATATTTTTACTACTAATTACGACACTTTATTGGAAGACGCTTTAGCTCTGAATAAAGTTCCGTACTGGGACGGGTTTGCAGGAGGCGCAGTAGCACATAGAACTCAACGATACGGCGAGCCTATTCCTTTAAACGGTCAACGCGCCAACGTAATAAAAATGCATGGTTCTATAGACTGGTTTCTATGTGAAAAAGGCTATGTATGGCGAGTTAGAGATAATGACCGCTACCCAGAAGTAAACCGTAGAGTCTTAATCTATCCTCAAGCGACAAAATATGTTGCAACTCAGCAAGACCCTTTTTCGGCACAATTTGATCTGTTTAGGAAGGCTCTAAATTCAAATAACAGTAATATTCTCGCTGTATGCGGCTATAGCTTTGGTGATGAACACATTAATAACGAAATCGAATTTGCCTTGTCTAAAGAAGAAAATAAAACAGTACTCATCGCATTCTTGGAATGTAGAGATAAAACCCTCCCTAATTGCATTGAGAAATGGCGCAATTCAAGTTTTGGTCGAAGGGTTATCATCGCATCCTTACATGGTTTGTATGTGGGCAATGAAGGACCATTTACAAGAAAGGATGGCGATGACTATTGGTGGACTTTCAAAGGTGTCACATCAATATTAGAAAATGGATGCGAGGTATAACATGTTCACACCAGTTGACGAGTTGAGAATAGGACAAGTTGTTGAAGTATCAGGCACCAATATTAAAGTTGAGATATCTGATAAAATTTCCGAGTTGAATCGAACTTTTGATGGACGAGTTTATTCGATAGGACAAATAGGAAGCATGGTTAAGATTCACTATGGCCGAAAAGTGATTTTTGGCTTAGTAACCATGCTTAGAATGCGTTCAGAGGAATTAATTGAAGCTGGTAAACCAGTTAATGCAGATGCCGATCAGCGAGTAATGGAAGTTCAATTATTAGCTGAAGGTAGCTGGAATGCTGTTAAGGAAAAACTAAGCTTTCGCCGTGGTATTAAAACCTATCCTCTACCACAACAAGGCGTATTTCTTCTAACAAGTGAAGAAATAGCCTGTGTGTATCGCTCAGCTGAAGGAACAAGAGATGAAGAGGTCGATCCATTAGTTCCTTTCGCAACATACAGTGCATCGGAGTCAACTGCTTGCAGAGCTAATATTAATAAGATGTTTGGTATGCATTGTGCCGTTCTGGGATCAACAGGCTCTGGTAAATCAGGTACGGTAGCAGCCATTATTCACAGTGTTCTTTCCCATAAGCACAACCAAGTAGAGCTATCACCACAAATAGTAATCATCGACCCACATGGAGAATATGGTACAGCATTTAAAGAAAGAGCTATTCAATATCGTGCATACAATATTGCGGCTGGGCAAGATGAACAAGAGGAAATAAAACTCCCTTACTGGTTAATGTCTAGTGATGAATTTACTAATTTGGTAATTGGAAAAACAGAACATAGTGCTACTAGCCAAAATAACGTGGTTCAAAAGGCTCTCGCACATGCCCGGATGGTGGCATGTGGTATTGTGAAGCCTTGCCCTAATGAGTTTGGTACTGATGCGCTGGTTCATCTAATTAATATGGATGACCCGGATTTATGTGACGATAAAGATACGTCTGATATCTTAGAGTTTGACCGTGACAAACCGAGACCTTTTTCTTTGGACGAATTTGAAAACCATGTCCGATACATACAAGGAGGCAGAATAAACAAAGGTAATCATGAGAGTTTAACTAATTCAGATTTAGCCAAATCTCCAGTTCCCTCTGTACTTGAGAAATTGAAAGTTCTTCGTAGAGATACTCGTTTGGCATTTATGATGAAAAACTGGGCAAACAATGGTGATATAAAATTGCATCAAGTTCTAAATCAATTTGTTGGGGCACCTCAACAAGCAGGTAAAGATATCAGAATTATTGATATTTCTGGCCTGCCTAACGAAGTCGCAGGACCTCTAGCAGCATTAATAGCTAGATTACTTTTTCAATACAAAGTGTTCCAAACTCAAGATGAAAAAGAAAAAGATCCCATTCTATTGGTATGCGAGGAAGCCCACCGATACGTTCCAGATCATGGGGAGGCTCAATACGCAGCTGCGCAGGGAGCGATACGACGGATTGCGCGAGAAGGTCGAAAATATGGCATAGGATTGATGTTGGTAAGTCAACGACCTGCCGATGTTGACAGCACTGTAATATCTCAATGTGGTACATGGGTAGTATTAAGGCTTACAAACTCTGCTGACCAGCAGCATGTCGCTCGCTTCTTACCTGATGGTCTATCCGGGATGGTTGGAGCCTTACCTATCTTGTCTCAGCAGGAAGCCATTTTTGTTGGGGAAGGGGCCGCTTTACCCTGTAGAGTTAAAGTTAAAGATTTGAAAGAAGATCAGTTACCTAAATCTAGTACCATTCCGTTTGCTTCTGGTTGGTCAAAAGGTCGATTAGATCTAGAAGAACTTGAAGATATATCTCGAAGAATGTGTTCTTAAGTTAAGTAGGATGCAATCTGTTAATTTATAAGCCATGATTCAATAAAACTAACAGATTGCTCCAAAATCAGGTTTGCGCTGCAGAACGACCCCCCCATAAAATAAGACCTAGAAAATGAAAGTTTACCTTGATGATGAACGACCAACTCCGGAAGGATGGCATAGGGTTTACTGGCCTGAAGAGGCCATTGCCATTTTGAAGCAAGGACATGTTACTGAAATAAGCCTCGATCATGATCTTGGCAACGATGAACACGGCACTGGCTATGATGTTGTTTTATGGATTGAAGAGGCGGTTGCAACTCAAGGTTTTCAACCACCGGTTATACGAGTTCACAGCGCTAATTCATCTGCAAGGCAGAAAATGGAGTTTGGGATTGCCAATATCAAACGTTTGAATATGTTGGGTTAACACCACATGACATGTATTACAGCGCTACCTGATATAGGAATAGAGGTTTCAAGAACAGAATCGCAATCTTGATCTGCAACGACGAAAATTGAAAGCATATCTATGAATCACACAGTTAAGATTCAAAATAGTCGGTACGGAGATACGTTCAGCTCACTGTTTTTAAGGTAATAATCGTCCCAGCCACGAGTATCAAATGGAACTTGTTTACCTTGTATATCTATATGCAAATAACCTAGCTTTGCACCAACAACAGCTTTCGAACGAGCAATTGGCATCACAATCGCGTCTATCATCTTTTGAGCATCAGATTTTGAAGCGGGTTTATATACCAAAGCTACTTTATTACCTATCTTCATACACTTACGGCTAAAGGTTATATGTTTATCACCAACTTTACCATAAGCCTGACTTCTAAGTTTGCCTAATTCACATGTTGGTTTCTCTAAATTGACAACCCCAAATCGAACACCATAGTCAGTGTATTGATTTTCTCGGTTCGCATATAAAATAGCGATCAAATCGTCATTAGCACTGAATGCCGGATAAAATGAATGTGACTCTTTCATCCAAAAACTATCCAGTTGTGTCGGCCGGTTGAACTCTAAGTTGTATCCATACTTCGCACTTGCTACGAATCCATCACCGTTGAATTTTAACTGGCGACCAGTTGGCTTTTGATTCAATGAACCACGTTCAGGATCAACGAATCTTGCATTTCGCGTTTGAAGTGAACCATCGCGGTTGAAATACTCTCTGAGCCGGTACAACCCGTTTTCCAGTGTATGAGAACTTATCGAACCATCATCAAAG
>NZ_CAWNHY010000128.1:0-4742 GCF_963874335.1 Vibrio sp. V10_P2A27P122
CACCTTACCGAACACTACTATAAAGTCGTGCTGGTAATTGGCATACAATTTATTGCTAGAGTTTATTCCAAAAAGTTCTAGTTATCCTCTTTGTTATAATTCATTTTCCTCATACTCTAATTGCCAAGGACGCCATTTTGGCCGTAGTGATTAGGGAGTAGCAATATATGAAGTTCATCAAGTCAGCCTTAGCCAGCTTATTAGTTGTAGGATCGTTGAATGTTTCGGCCGCGGATCAAACCATTCTCAACTCATCGTACGACATCGCTCGCGAGCTGTTTGCTTCTTATAACCCAGTGTTTGAAAAACACTGGCAACAAAAGACAGGCCAAACAGTGGAGATCAAACAGTCGCACGGTGGGTCATCTGCGCAAGCTCGCTCAATTTTGCAGGGGTTAGCCGCCGATGTAGTGACATTCAATCAGGTAACGGATGTTCAGGTGCTGCACGATCGCGGCAAGCTTATCGATGCTAATTGGCAAGAAAAATTGCCCAATGCAAGCTCACCTTACTACTCCACGACCGCATTTTTAGTGCGCAAGGGAAATCCAAAAAATATTCAAGATTGGGGCGATCTCGCCAAAGCTGATGTGGCTTCTGTATTCCCCAATCCTAAAACCTCAGGTAATGCACGTTATACCTATTTGGCCGCGGTCGGTTATGCACAAAAGACTTTTGGCAAAGAAAACCAAGCCGAGCAGGATCAATTCCTCAAACAATTTTTAGCTAATGTAGCGGTATTTGATACTGGTGGCCGTGGTGCGACTACTTCGTTTGTTGAACGTGGCATTGGCGATGTGCTGATTACGTTTGAATCTGAAGTGAACAATATTCGTCAGCAGTATGGAGTGGATGAATATCAAGTTGTGGTACCTAAGACTTCTATCTTGGCCGAGTTTCCCGTGGCCGTGGTGGAAAAAAATGCCAAGCGTAAAGGCACGCTTGCGGTAGCCAACGAATATCTCGCTTATCTGTACAGTGAAGAAGCGCAACGTTTGCTGGCTGGGTTTAATTACCGCGTTCATGATGAAAAAGTGAACGCAGAATTTGCTGATCGCTTCCCTGAAGTTGAATTGCTAACAGTTGAGAGCATTGCTGGCGGGTGGGAAAATGCCATGAAACTTCATTTTGCCAATGGCGCGAAGCTTGACCAACTTCAACGTCGTTAATTCGTCATCGCCACCTGCGCTGAGTGTGGGTGGTTTTCTTACGCATCCGTTTTGTTTCGAGGGTTTATGAGCCATTCCTTCACCGCTTCTTTATCTCGCCCACGCCATAAAAGGGTGCTACCCGGATTTGGTATTAGCCTCGGTACTTCGCTGTTTTTTGTCAGCTTAGTGCTGCTATTGCCCGCCAGTGGTTTGATTATGCAGACGAGCCAAATGTCGCTCACCGAGTATTGGCAGGTGGTGGCGGACCCTCGTGTACTGGCCAGTTACAAAGTAACGGTGGGCGCGGCACTCATCGCCTCATTGTTTAATGGCTTGCTAGGATTATTGCTCGCTTGGGTACTGGTTCGTTATGATTTTTATGGCAAACGTATTCTTGATGCTTTAGTCGATTTACCGTTTGCTTTGCCTACCGCCGTTGCAGGCATCACGTTGGCGACGCTTTACTCATCCAATGGCTGGGTGGGCAGCGTACTTGGCGAGCTTGGAATTAAAGTGGCTTATACCCCCTTGGGGATTGTTGTCGCGATGGCGTTTACCAGTATTCCGTTTGTGGTACGCACGGTACAACCCGTCTTGGAAGAGATCTCCAAAGAAGAGGAAGAAGCGGGAATGACGTTAGGCGCATCAGACAGCGCCGTATTTTGGAAAGTGATCATGCCTTCGATTCGTCCAGCACTATTGGTTGGTATTGCACTCTCATTTACGCGTAGCTTGGGCGAGTTTGGTGCAGTGATTTTCATTGCGGGCAATATGCCTTACGTCAGTGAAATTACCTCATTAATGATTTTTGTACGCTTACAAGAATTTGATTTTCCGGCGGCGAGTGCCATTGCCTCGGTAGTATTGATGGCATCGTTATCGCTGCTACTACTGATCAATCTATGGCAGGGCGCATACCTGCGTCGAATTCATGGACGTTAAGGAACCGATAATGAAAGCACATCAACCGTTACGAGTCGGTGAAGCACCTTGGGTGAAGTGGAGTTTGATTGGCTTTGCGCTGTTTTGGGTTGCATTGTTGCTGATTATCCCGCTAGTGAGCATTTTCAAACAAGCCTTTGCCAGTGGTTTATCGACTTATATTAGTCATTTAATTGAACCCGATACGCGTCATGCCATTGGTTTAACACTGCTAGTTGCGCTACTCACGGTGCCAATTAACTTAGTGTTCGGCGTGTTATTAGCTTGGGCAGTGATTCGTTTTGAATTTCCGGGTAGAAAAATATTAACCACTTTAATTGATATTCCGTTTGCCGTATCACCGGTTGTTGCAGGCCTTCTGTATTTACTGCTTTACGGCAGCAGCGGCTGGTTAGGTGAGTGGTTGTTTGAGCGCGATCTGCAAGTGATGTTTGCTTGGCCGGGAATTTTATTGGTCACGGTTTTTGTGACTTGCCCGTTTGTTGCGCGTGAGCTGATCCCGCTGATGCAGCAGCAAGGCCGATCAGATGAAGAAGCGGCGGTTATTTTGGGTGCATCTTGGTGGCAACTGTTTCGTCGCGTCACCTTACCGAATATTAAATGGGCGTTGATTTACGGTGTCATCCTAACCAATGCGCGTGCCATTGGTGAATTTGGCGCAGTAGCGGTTGTGTCTGGCAATATTCGTGGTGAAACCAATACCTTACCGCTACATGTGCAGCTACTGTATGAAGATTATCAATCGGAAGCGGCGTTTGCTAGCGCCTCGCTATTGGCTTTCATTGCATTATTAACCTTAGTTTTTAAAGCTTATGTTGAATGGCGTCAACACAACAATCAGACAAAAACGAACAGAGAGCAAGAGACGGTATGAGTATACGTTTAGACAACATTTCCAAACAATTTGGTCAATTTCAAGCGCTCTCTCCGCTCTCGTTACAGATTGATGATGGCGAGATGATTGGCTTACTTGGTCCTTCAGGCTCAGGCAAAACCACTTTGTTGCGCATTATTGCCGGCCTTGAAGGTGCCGATAGTGGAACCATTCATTTTAGAGATCGCGATGTGACTCATGTCCACGTTCGCGAGCGCCGAGTTGGCTTTGTGTTTCAAAACTACGCACTTTTTCGTCATATGACGGTGGCCGACAATGTCGCGTTTGGTTTGCAAGTGATGGATCGCCGTCATAGACCAGCGGCGGCGGAGATCACCAAAAGAGTCAAACAGCTGTTGGATATTGTACAACTTGGCCATTTAGCTGAGCGCTATCCTGAACAACTGTCCGGCGGGCAAAAGCAGCGCATCGCCTTGGCTCGCGCCCTTGCAACAAAACCGGAAGTGCTACTGCTGGATGAGCCTTTTGGCGCACTGGATGCCAAAGTGCGTAAAGAATTGCGCCGCTGGTTGCGCAGCTTGCATGAAGAGCTCGGTTTTACGAGCGTATTTGTCACCCACGATCAAGATGAAGCACTTGAACTCTCTGATCGCGTGGTCGTAATGAGCAATGGCCGCATCGAACAGATCGACTCGCCAGTGCAGCTTTATGCTCAACCGAACAGTCGCTTCGTCTTTGACTTTTTTGGCAATGTGAATGTCTTCCAAGCCAACTGGAATAACGAGCAGTGGGTCAACGGTCAATCGTTTATCTTACCGCCGAAAGATCACGCGATTAATCAATCAGGAAAGTTGTATGTGCGCAGCCATGAGTTGAGCCTATCGAACAAACAAAATAGCCAAGCTTCATTGCCTTTTGAAGTGGTCTCCGTTAACCCTGTTGGCGCGGAAGTGCGAGTGGAACTCGCGCCAGTCGGCTGGGAGAGTGAGCAATTATGGGAAGCAAAATTAACCCATAGAGCATTGAGTGAACAACCGCTCACACGAGGCGACAAAACCTTTGCTACACCACAAGTGGGCTACTTTTTTGGTAGGGAGAGCAGTACTCCGCACACCATTCGTTGGCCATTCTTAGACGCAGATAGTTTAATGTTTGAGATCTAAATACAACGGACGAACGATTCAGAATGGGCACGCTTGCGTGCCCATTCTGTTTTCTGGAGATTCAATCTGCTATAAAGGTTCAAGCAAGATAACGTGGCTTTGGAGAGGGCGTAATGAAAGCGATTTTTGCATTAAGTGAACAATTAGGTCAGCAATTGTTAGCACAAAAAGAGATCCTCACCAGTGCTGAATCATGCACTGGCGGTGGTGTGGCATTTGCACTTACCGAGGTTGCAGGAAGTTCGGTTTGGTTTGAACGATCGTTTGTGACCTACAGTAATCTCGCTAAACAAGAGATGCTCGGTGTCAAAGCACAGACACTGGTGGATTTTGGCGCGGTTTCCGAACCCGTGGTGCGTGAAATGGTACAAGGAGCACTTTTGCATTCCCAAGCCACTATTGGTGTAGCGATCAGTGGTATTGCTGGTCCTGACGGTGGTAGCGCAGAAAAACCAGTGGGAACCGTATGCTTTGCATGGGCTTCTAAGCAAGGCTGGGAACGTGCTGAGACGCTTTGTTTTAAAGGCGATCGCGTACAGGTGCGCAAGCAGGCGATTACTCATGCATTACAAGTGGTGAGTCACTTTTTATCGCAGCCAAATTGAACCTAGTCGAAATTTTTTCGACACAGCTATAGACACTGTATGAATC
>NZ_CAWNHY010000129.1:0-4450 GCF_963874335.1 Vibrio sp. V10_P2A27P122
ATTCTCATTTTTTTGACCTGTTCATAACAAAGCAGATTGCTGTGTTTACCTGTCACTGCTATAGTTCACAGCTGCAATGAATGATTCGGTGATTTTTTATTCTTTACCGTCCATTTTTGAGCAAAATAGTGAGTAGACTGCTAAGCGTCAATGTGCTGCACATGGCGTAAGACACTATTGAGCGAAGCTATCTTGTTGCTCTACTCATCGTCATTTCATGTTGAGTATTTTCCGCCAATACGCGGATCGCAGGCAATCGTGTGCGTGCGATAACTGAAGTGCCCTAGAGCATCCCCTCCAGCCGGGAGGCTGCACCTTTTAGTCATGGGATCTGGCACCGTGAAAACGAAACCCAGCAACAAGTCCAATAATCAAAACTAAAGAAAGATAACGAGATTTTTAAATGAAAAGAATGCTAATTAACGCAACTCAAAAAGAAGAGTTGCGTGTCGCGCTGGTTGATGGCCAACGACTTTTTGATCTAGACATCGAAAGTCCAGGGCATGAATCTAAAAAGGCGAACATCTATAAAGGACGTATCACCCGTGTTGAACCGAGTTTAGAAGCTGCATTTGTTGATTACGGCGCTGAACGTCACGGTTTCCTTCCTCTCAAAGAAATTGCCCGCGAATATTTCCCTGATGGCTACACTTACCAAGGCCGTCCAAACATCAAAGAAGCGCTTAAAGAAGGCCAAGAAGTTATTGTCCAAGTTGAAAAGGAAGAGCGAGGCAGCAAAGGCGCTGCGTTGACCACTTTCATTTCTCTTGCTGGTAGCTACCTAGTTCTTATGCCAAACAATCCTCGTGCCGGTGGTATTTCACGCCGTATCGAAGGCGATGAGCGTACCGAATTAAAAACCGCATTGAGCAGTTTAGAGCTTCCTCAAGGCATGGGCCTTATCGTTCGCACTGCAGGTGTGGGCAAAAGTGCGGAAGAGCTAGAGTGGGACTTAAACGTTTTGCTCAATCACTGGAGCGCAATCAAACAGGCTTCCGATTTGCGTCCTGCACCGCTACTTATTCACCAAGAGAGCAACGTCATTGTACGCGCAATTCGTGATTATCTGCGTCGTGACATTGGTGAAATTCTAATTGATAGCAACACAATTTATGAACGTGCCCTTGAGCACATTCGTTTGGTGCGTCCTGATTTCGTGAGTCGTGTAAAAAAATACGACGGTGAAGTACCCCTATTTAGCCATTACCAAATTGAAAGCCAAATCGAATCGGCTTTCCAGCGTGAAGTGCGTTTGCCTTCTGGTGGCTCTATTGTTATCGACCCAACCGAAGCATTGACCTCAATTGATATCAACTCTGCTCGTGCAACAAAAGGCGGCGATATTGAAGAGACGGCGCTTAACACCAACTTAGAAGCAGCCGATGAAATTGCTCGCCAATTACGTCTGCGCGATTTGGGCGGATTAGTGGTTATCGATTTCATCGATATGACTCCTGTTCGTCACCAACGTGAAGTAGAAAACCGTTTACGCGATGCCGTACGCCTAGATCGTGCTCGCGTACAAATTGGCCGAATTTCACGTTTTGGCTTGTTAGAAATGTCGCGTCAGCGCTTGAGCCCATCACTTGCCGAAGCAAGCCACCATATCTGCCCACGCTGCTCTGGCACCGGAGTGGTTCGTGATAATGAATCTCTTGCGCTCTCTGTTTTACGTCTCATTGAAGAAGAAGCACTAAAAGATAATACCGCTCAAGTTATGGCGGTGGTTCCCGTTCCTATTGCATCTTATCTACTCAATGAAAAACGTCGCTCAATCAATCATATTGAACGCATTCAAGAAGTCGAGATCACCATTGTCCCTAACTCTGAAATGGAAACGCCTCATTTTGAAGTGATCCGTGTCCGTGAAGGGGAAGAGCAAGAAATACTCTCTTACTTAGTGCCAATGAAACTAGAAGCACTGAAAGAAGCAGAAGGTAAAGAAAGCTCAGATATCGATTTCAAACCAAAACGCATTGAAGAACCTGCGTTGAAAGGGTTTGCTGCTCCAGCACAAACTATTCCAGCTCCAACACCTAAAGCAGAGGTAGCGGTTCCAGTCAAAGAGATCGCTGTTGAACCAGGTAAACCAGGTCTATTTGGCCGCATCGTTAAAGCTCTTGGTAGCATCTTCTCAACCACCACGGAAGAGGTGAAAACTGAGGAAGAGCAACAAAAACAAGAAAACGAACGTAGCCAAGCACCACGCCAGCGTCGTGATCGAAATGACCAACGTCGTCGTAACGGACGCGGTGAAAATGTTAATCGCGACAACGCAAACCGTGACAGAAACAAACGTAAACCTGTCAATACCTCTGCTCTTGTTGAAGAAACACAAGACAAAGAAATTGTTGCTACTAACGAGCCTCGTAAGACACAAGCTCGCAAGCCAAAACAAGAGCGCCGCAACAAGCGTGATGACAGCAAATCTGAAAAGTTAGCGGAGCAAGGGCTACAACTTGCGGCTGAAGCGCAAGCCGTTACCTTGACAGCGAATGAAGATAAAACGGAAGAGAAAACGGCAAAAGTCAAAGAACGCCGTCAACGCCGTAAGTTAAACAAACAAGTTCGTGTAAAAGATCAGACAATCGCTCAAGAACAACCAGAAGCTGAAATGTTGATCAATACAACCCCGGCAGCAGAGGTTATTGAAGCCGTAAAAGCTGAAACAGCACAATCTGTTGAGACATCGGTTGTTACACAAAATGACGACAATGAGAATGACGATCAAAATCAACGTCGCAATCGCCGCTCCCCTCGTCATTTACGAGCCAGTGGTCAACGTCGACGCCGTGGTCGTGATCGTCGCCCTAACCCATTCCGTTTACGCAAAGGTGGGGTTGCCTCTCCTGAGATGGCAATGGGTAAAGTGATGCCTCGTTATGACCTCTCTAAACCTGTGTATCAAGCACCGGTAACAGAGCAAGTCGCAGCGGTTGAACCTGTTCAACAAGTGGCAGATGTCGTAGATAACAATACCGAGATAACGTTAGGTGGTTTTGCTTTCCCTGAAATGGCAATGGGTAAGGTCATTATTCGCCACGAAGAGAACCAGAGCGTCGTTGAAGAACCTGTTACAGTCTCTTTGCAGGACGCTATTGAACCTCAAGTACCATCGGCAGTGGTAACAGAATCGGTTTCAGTCACAGAATCGGTCACTGTAGAAGCCGTTATTTCAGAGCCAGTGATCGCAGAAGTTGTTATTGAAAAGACTACCGCTATTGAGCTCGTTGTCGAAGAAAAAGCCACGACAGAGAAAGTACCAGCATTGAAGGTTGAAGCAGTAACTAAGGCACCTGAAGCCGTATTACCCAAAACAATCAAAGCGCATGCATTCTCTCCGATGACCAAAGCCTCAGGCTCTTTGTTGCTCAAAGAGATTGAAATCGTATCAGCACCTTTCCATGCTGAACGAATTGCAACTCGTGCAGCAGGCAGCCAGTCAGCGCAAAGTCAAGCTGGTGCGGCAATGACTAAACCACAGTATTAATCTCTGAACCGAGTTTAAATACCATTAAAGGGCTGCATTCGCAGCCCTTTTTATATTCCGCTTGCCCAATATCTCTGCATCTCATAGCATTGCCTCTTTCTTGTCACTCAAAATGGACTTCCATGACTTGGATCTTATTCACCCTTCTGGCCGCATTCATGCAATCTTGGCGCAATGCATTCCAAAGTCGCTTAGCAACTGAGGTCAGTACTACTGGTGTTACCCTTGCCCGCTTTCTTTGGGCTGGCCCTATCGCGGCTCTCTATCTCATCACTTTGTATCATTTCATACCCGCGAAATTACCTACATTGTCATTGACCTTTATCGCTTTCATTATCGGCGCGTCATTGATGCAAATCGTCGCGACAGCGCTCATGGTTAAGCTTTTTAAATTAAATAACTATGCCGTAGGTGCTGGGCTAGCCAAAAGCGAAGCCTTAGTTGCCGCTATTTTAGGGATGATTTTTTTTGGGACTCATTTGACAGGCTTGGGCTGGATTGGCGTCATCGTTGGTGGCATTGGTGTATTTTTGATGAGCACGCACGGCAATATTAAGCAGCTTTCAATGCCAACTGTTTTACTGGGATTAAGTTGTGGTAGTGCCTTTGCACTCACTTCATTGTGGGTACGTGAAGCCAGCTTAGCACTTGGCTTACCCTTTCCACACAGTGCTGCTTGGGTATTATTGTTGGTCATTTCACTGCAGACTTTATTACTGCTAATTTACCTAATGGTGACCGACAACAACTCATTAAAACAATTATGGGTAAGACCTAAGCTAACGCTATTAACCAGCACAAGTAGCTGTCTTGGTTCTATTGGTTGGTTCAGTGCAATGTCTCTTCAAACCGTACCTTATGTAAAAACTTTAGGCCAAATTGAGATCTTTTTTACGATGTTAATTTCTATTTTTTGGCTAAAACAATCGGTGAAAATTAAAGATGGGCTGGGGCTTGTTC
>NZ_CAWNHY010000130.1:0-4436 GCF_963874335.1 Vibrio sp. V10_P2A27P122
AAACTGCTGCTCGTAAGTGCATTTTTTACTACATCCACTACTGCCTTTGAGATTTGCCGAATCGGGGATGAAATCAACATCCTCGATAACGACTCCATGAGGGCATTACGCAAAGATAATTATTCCTTATTTAGTGACGACATTACAGTTGACACACTTTTTTCTTCCACGCCAGAACACTTCACTGAATTAAAACCTTCAATTATTGAAGCTAATGAGCTGTATTCAAAATCTTCTTCCTTACTGGATCTAGGCCCTAGCTCAATACTTACCATAGAAGCAGACGCAGCAAAGAGACTGCTGCAAACACTAGGTAGAACAAGCTCAAAATTCGCTACCAGCGCTCTTGAAGTGCTTGGCCCTATTGGAGATGCTGCGGCGGTAGGGTTTTGGGCAAAAGAGATAGGTAATACATTTAAAGATGAATCCCAAACTTCTTATGATCGATTTGCAACGGTTATGGGGCTAGTGGATTGGTTTGGTGTACTCAAACTACCCGAAAGAGAAATAGACCGAGTGATATTAAGTCACCGCTGGGATGCCATTTCAAGTGGTCAACATTACAGTTTCAACATACACGACGATATTGCCACCCAACAAGATTTAAGAAACAAGAAACATTGGGCAGAGCTCGCCAGTAAACAAGCGGATTTAGTCACTGAAATAGTCGGTGCGTACGCAAAAGATATCACTCTTAAATATCAATACCATTATCAGGAAATGGTTTACGCACAAGCTAAATTGTCTAACGAGCTTATTAGCGCACTCGATCAAGAGTTACATAAGTATGTTTATACGCTTCTTTCGTTTGACCATAATGGCTCGCGCTTGTTTCCTAGCGACTTAACTAGCGCTTGTGATGCAGAAACCCGAGTTATTGCATCTCTTTATACCAATTCAAACTCCAATAGCTCTTCAAGCACTCCATCGACCTCAGAAGCTAATGGAGCACTTACTAACTTACAACTCTGCCAGCAAAGTGTATTAAGCGGTGTTGTGCAGCGTCTAGATGAGTTACGTACTGGGCATATTGATCAACAGGCGTTTACGCAGGCCTTTAAAACCGTTCTGTCGACCAAGAAGCAGATTGCAAATACAGCAAGCGAACATCTTGAGCACATCAGTTCAGCACTTAAAAAGCAGATAATAATCGATGGCCGACAAGCCGTTGATCGTTTGTTTGATTCTGGTGCTCTAGAAAAATCAACTCAATTTTTTAAAGACCAAGCTAGCCGATATGCGATCGATGAAATGGCGCGTAGTGTTCTTTACCGTCCAGCAACGGCTGATGAGCTCAAAACAAAAACCCTCGTCTTGAATGAAGGCTATAGAAAATGCACCTCATTTGGAGTGTTGGCAGGTGATCCTAACTTCCAGGGATGTAGAAAATACGAATGGATACCGGCTGAAACACGAAAATTTGAACCAGCAAAAGACGCAGTTATCAGCCAAATCACTTCTCAGCCACGCCAAAATTTTCATACAAAGTTCGACGCAGCCATCTTGAATTTGATCAGCATAGGCTGGGATGCGAATCAAGAAGAACAATGGTTTGAACAACAAATCACTCACTATTCGCAGCAGCAGGCCGCCAAAAATAATGCAAAAAAAGACAGAGCTTTAGTGCACAAATGGTTGTTCGGTTCCGATGCGCAGATAAAAGATGAGTGTCCACATAATTGTGAAGGATGGAATGCCGGATACTTAGAGAGGCAAAACATCTCTCAACACTCCTCTTTATCCGACATTAGTCGGTGGTTTGCGGATTATTCAAGCTCAGTATCAAGATACAGGGAAATCAAACTTGCTGAGCTTATTCCTCAAGCCCTAGAAAGCGAGTGGCAAGCGATTCAACTGACTCAGTTTTTGAGCTATGCGCACCCTGGCAGCTTTGACTTAGAAAAGCATGCCCCTTTAATGGCTTCAGCCTTAAAAAACTCAACTTTGGATTTGGCTTCTCTTTCCGGAAACTCGCTTCAAATAGCCAAAGAGATCCTAAAAAGAGAGATGATTGAAGCAATAAATCAATCAAAACAAAAAGGCACAGACTGGCTTATCTCTCAGATAGGGGACTTCCATCGATATGCAGCCATCGTCCACCAGCAGCACACCTCTACCGGACATGCCAACGACATGCCAAATGATGTTCTCTTTACTGAAGAGCTTCCTGGCAATGTTCTTCGTTATACAATCTCTCACCTCCCCCCATACAATTATGACCAAAAGTTAGACTCTTCACTGCGAGCGCTCTTTGATCCTCAATCCGTTCTCAATGAAAGATTTTCTGCTCTGGCTAATGCGTCAAATCAACTTAACAACCAACCAGGACGTGAGTGGACGTGAGTGCCACATCAATTTTACCCCTGTCAAAAAAGCGCTATTAGATATAAATAGCGACAGTTTACTTGAGTGGATTGCTCCTATACATGAATTAATGTCATCACTCACAAGTCAGCAATTGGAAGTACAAGCATCCATTGAATGGGCTGTGAAACAGCAAAGTGACCGTAAAGTGGCTTGTGATCTCAGTCCTAACAACCCTAAGTATTTGTAGGAATAAAACCATGGAACCAATACACAGTATGAATAAGAAGTTTTTGACAACACGAGTCCTGTTTACCTTCAGCTTAATCCTTTCTTCAACGCAATCATGGGCAGATGTAGGGGCTTTAAAAAATGACATATTGTCTCGTATACACAGGGGGGACAAACCAGTTATCCTCATGATTGACATGCAAGAAACGACATCAAAGTTGCCTTGGTCACCAGCACAAGCACCAGGCAATAAAAAAATTTGGAAAAACCAAATAGAAATGTTGAAGTTTGCCAACGAAAACAAGCTTCACGTCTTTGATATCAACTACATTGACCGTTTTTCATTACGAGATAACTATGGTGGAGACAGAAGCCGTTATCTTGAACACAACCCGACCTTTAAAAAGCTCAAATCTGAAATGTATAAGTTTGGACCTGAACGATACCATTATGTAGTGAAAGAAACGGTTGAAATTGATACCAGCTCTCAAAGTAAAATCATTCAATTTATTAACCAAAACCAAATTGATAGTGCAGTCATCATGGGGTTTAACAGTGATTGTTGTGTGCGACATACTGCTTACGTTCTCTCAAAAGAGCAACGTATTAACGTTTTGGTTAGCGAAGACATTGTTACTAATAAAGCGAATAAGCCTGGTATTTCTAGCACGTGGACTGAGCTGGGTCTTGATACAGATCCAAACGTTCATATTTTCAGAAAACAGAAACAGCCTTTTGATTTCAATGCAGCCTGCTATAGTGGTGCTTAAGTTTTTAACTTGGCTTTGTTTAAAGTAAGTAAGGAGTAGCGATATGGTGGAGTATCGCTATATTTTGCCCTACTCTGTATCTTATATTTAACAAGCAGTCTTACGCTGCCGATTGTGTGAGGCTTCAAATTTATTGCGATATTCCCAGTTAGAATCCGCTAAAGAAAGAGGCGGCTCAATAAAGTCGCCTCACACCGATTCCCCGATTTCTTCATCCACCATATTTTTTATTTCCTGCCTCACCCACTGGTGGATTGGGCTATTGTGATGAATGAGATGCCAAAATTGTTCAACTCGAAAGTCGGCAGTGTAAAACGGTAAATCGGCCACCGTGATGTCATAACGTCTACCTAGGTGAGAGACCAGACGTCTTGGTAAAGTGGCAATCAGATCAGTGTTAATCAATAACTCCGGCACCATCGAAAAATGTGGCAAAGATGCCACCACTTCGCGCTGATAACCCAGTCTTTTCAGCTCATGATCCATATCCGTTTTGCCCAAGCCATTACCGGAGATGATTAGATGTCGGCTCTGGCAATAGCGCTCTAACGTCATAGGCTGATGAGCCCATTTATGCTGGCAACACATCACTACGGCATAGTTATCATTAAATAAACGCTGTTTAAACACGTTAGTGGGTGACTCATCGGTGGAATACAGTAATAAATCCGCCACCTTTTCCAAGTAATCATGCAACGGCATAAACGAGTTGTAAGACACAATTTGTAATTTCAAGTTTGGAGCACGCTGTTGAAAACGCGCCAACAATTTCGGCACAATCATCATCATTTCGAAATCCAGCGCCCCTATAGTGAACACGCCTGAGTATTGCCGGGGGTCAAACTCGTCATCTACCAACATATGACGAATGGTATTGAGTGATATTTCCAATTCGCTATAAAGGCGCTCACCTTTTACAGTCAAACGGTACTCATTTTTCACCTTCACCAGCAATGGATCACCAAATTGTTCGCGCAAGCGCATCAGAGCTCGACTGACTGCTGGCTGACTCATGTTTAATACTTGAGCGGCCTGACTAATATGCTTATGAATTAATAGCTTTTCTAAAATCGTCAATAAATTTAAGTCAATGCTGCGCAAATTGATTTCTGGGGCGACCATACCATCACC
>NZ_CAWNHY010000131.1:0-4425 GCF_963874335.1 Vibrio sp. V10_P2A27P122
CTGTAAGGATTATACATGCCTATTATTACTCTTCCTGACGGCAGTCAACGTCATTTTGAACACCCTGTATCGACAATGGAAGTTGCAGCTTCTATCGGCCCTGGTCTTGCAAAAGCAACGATCGCAGGCCGTGTCGATGGTGTGCGCGTCGATGCGTGCGATCTTATCGAAAATGATGCTAGCCTTGAAATTATAACGACAAAAGATGAAGTTGATGGTTTAGAGATCGTACGCCACTCTTGTGCGCACTTACTTGGCCATGCATTAAAGCAACTTTATCCACAAGCCAAAATGGCGATTGGTCCGACGATCGACAGCGGCTTCTACTATGATATCGATCTTGAGCAATCACTCACGCAAGATGATTTAGAGCAAATCGAAAAGCGCATGAAAGAGCTTGCCAAGACAAAATATCAAGTTGTCAAAAAGAAAGTCAGTTGGCAGGAAGCCCGTGATGCTTTTGAGGCTCGCGGTGAAACATACAAGATGGAAATCTTGGATCAGAACGTGGCTCGTGATGACAGACCGGGTCTATACCATCATGAAGAATACATTGACATGTGTCGTGGCCCTCACGTACCTAACATGAGCTTCTGCCAACACTTTACCCTGCTTAGCATTGCTGGCGCGTACTGGCGTGGTAACAGTGATAACAAGATGCTACAGCGCATCTATGGTACGGCATTCCATGACAAGAAAGCACTTCAAGCCCATTTAACGCGTTTAGAAGAAGCGGCTAAACGTGATCATCGTAAAATTGGTAAGCAGCTCGATCTATTCCATATGCAGCAAGAAGCTCCAGGGATGGTATTCTGGCACCATAACGGTTGGTCTATATTCCGTGATCTTGAAGTGTTCATTCGCCAAAAACTCAGTGAGTACGATTACCAAGAAGTAAAAGGTCCATTAATGATGGACCGAGTTCTATGGGAGCGTTCTGGTCACTGGGATAAATATGCGGATGCCATGTTCACGACGTCATCTGAAAATCGTGAATATGCAATTAAACCGATGAACTGCCCAGGCCACGTTCAAATATTTAATCAAGGTTTGAAATCATACCGTGATCTGCCATTGCGTATGGCTGAGTTTGGATCTTGCCACCGCAATGAACCATCAGGTTCATTACATGGTATTATGCGTGTTCGTGGCTTTACTCAAGATGACGCCCATATTTTCTGTACCGAAGATCAAATTCAACAAGAAGTGACATCTTGTATCAAGATGGTCTACGACACCTACACGACGTTCGGTTTTGATAACATCGTTGTTAAACTGTCTACACGCCCAGAAAAACGTGTTGGTAGTGATGAAATTTGGGATAAATCGGAAGAAGCATTAAAGCTTTCACTGCAGGCAATGGATATCCCATTTGAAATTCAAGAAGGTGAAGGCGCATTCTACGGCCCTAAAATTGAATTTACTTTGCATGATTGCTTAGATCGTGCGTGGCAATGTGGTACAGTGCAGCTGGATTTCAATTTACCAGCTCGTTTAGGCGCGACATATGTTGGCGAAAGTAACGAGCGTCTTGTTCCGGTTATGATTCACCGTGCAATTTTGGGTTCACTTGAGCGCTTTATCGGTATTCTTATCGAAGAGTATGCAGGTTTCTTCCCTACGTGGTTAGCGCCGGAACAAGCGGTAATTATGAACATTACTGATAAACAGTCAGTTTACGCTCAGGAAGTAGCACAAAAACTACAAAAATGTGGAATTAGAGCCAAAGCAGACTTGAGAAATGAGAAGATTGGCTTTAAAATCCGCGAACACACTTTAAAGCGTGTACCGTATATGCTTGTTTGTGGTGACCAAGAGATGGAAGCCGGAGAGATCGCAGTACGTACCCGCAGGGGCAAGGACTTAGGTAAATTTAAATTGGATGACTTTATTGCGTATATCCAAGCCGAAGTTTCTAGCCGTAAGCTCAATCTGGAGGAATAAACTATTAAAGGCGGAAGACGTGGCCAACAGCCGGCCAAACCAAACCAGCACCGTTTAAACGGTGAAATTCGTGGCGTTCGTGAAGTTCGTTTAACTGGCGCAGATGGTGAATCCGTTGGTGTTGTATCAATCAACGAAGCATTAGAAGCTGCTGTAGAAGCTGGTATGGATCTTGTAGAGATCAGCCCTAACGCCGAGCCACCAGTTTGTCGTGTGATGGACTATGGCAAGTTCCTCTTTGAAAAGAGCAAGACTGCTAAAGAGCAGAAGAAGAAGCAAAAACAGATCCAGATTAAGGAAATTAAATTCCGTCCTGGGACTGATATTGGAGACTATCAGGTAAAACTACGCAACCTGACCCGTTTCCTAGAAGAAGGCAACAAAGTGAAAGTTACTATTCGCTTCCGTGGCCGTGAGATGGCGCACCAAGACATCGGTGTCGATGTTCTTCATCGTTTGAAAGAGGATACTGCTGAAATTGCAGTAGTTGAGTCTTTCCCGAGTCGAATTGAAGCACGCCAGATGATCATGATGCTTGCCCCTAAAAAGAAGTAATTAACGGCTTACAAGTAATGAGACCTCGCCGTTGAAAGACGGTGGGGCGTTATTCGCCCTAATTACATGTTATTTAAACTACTACAATGCGGAGTTATTCATCATGCCTAAGATGAAAACCAACAAAGGTGCAGCTAAGCGTTTTAAGAAAACTGCTGGCGGTATTAAATTTAAGCACGCTACAAAACGTCATATCCTGACTAAGCGTACTACTAAGAACAAGCGTCAACTACGCCCTAACTCAATCCTTCCAAAATGTGAAGTGGCTGGTGTTATGCGCATGTTGCCATACGCTTAATTCTTTTTAGTTTATTTATCGTTTAGTTTAGGAGAAGCATAATGCCTCGCGTAAAACGTGGTGTACAAGCTCGTGCACGTCATAAGAAAGTTCTAAAACAAGCTAAAGGTTACTACGGAGCACGTTCACGTGTTTACCGCGTAGCTTTCCAAGCTGTAACCAAAGCTGGTCAATACGCTTACCGTGACCGTCGCACTAAAAAGCGTCAGTTCCGTCAGCTATGGATTGCGCGTATTAACGCAGCATCTCGTCAAAATGGTCTATCTTACAGCCGTTTCATTAACGGTCTTAAGAAAGCATCTATTGAGATCGATCGTAAGATCCTTGCTGATATCGCGGTATTCGACAAAGCTGCATTTGCAGTGCTTGTTGAAAAAGCAAAAACTGCTCTTTAATTTAGCAGTGAAGGTTTAAAGAAAAGGAGGGCAAGTATGCTCTCCTTTTTTATTGCGCTTATTTATAAGCGCGACAGTGGGCTTAATACACCGCTGGCGCCTCTATCCAGTACGTGAGTGTAAATCTGAGTTGTTTTTACATCACTATGCCCTAATTGTTCTTGTACTGTTCTGATGTCCGCTCCCGCTTCTAGCAAGTGTGTCGCAAAGCTATGCCTTAGCGTATGGCATGAAACTGACTTTTGTATCTCAGCATCATGAGCGGTTTTCCGAACTGCTCGCTGCAATGCCGACTCATTAATATGGTGCCTTCGTTTCAACCCACTATTCTCATCTAAGGTAAGTAAATTAGATGGGAACAAGTAGTGCCAATTAAACTCATAAGGAGCTGAAGGATATTTTTCTCGCAACGCATTGGGTAACCAGACTCCTCCATAACCTTTGGTTTGCATATCTTTATCATAGTAACGCTTAGCTAATGCTTGTTGCTCAGCTAGTTGTGGATAAAGCTCCTTAGCAAGTGTGACGGTGCGGTTTTTTCCTCCTTTTCCTTGCCATACCCGAACCGCACCATAATCTAAATCAATATCCTGTATTCGGAGTCTGACACATTCCATCAGCCGCAGCCCTGATCCGTATAAGAGCATAATTTGCAATTGATATCGTGGCTCAATATGTTCTAAAAACCGCTTAATTTCAGTTCTTGTCATCACTACTGGTAATTTCTGAGCAAGTTGAGATTTCTTGAAATTCATGCTAATTGATAGCGGTTCTTTAATGATTTCACGGTACAGAAAATGGAGAGAGTTAAGCGCTAACGCTTGTGTTTTCGCGGCTACTTTCCCATTAACAGCTAAGTCAGTTAAAAACATCTCAACTTCTTTACTACCCATTCTCATTGGATGTGTTTTGTTATTGAAGTAGATGAATCGTGTTATCCAGTGCAAATATGCCTCTATAGTTTTCTTTGCATAGTGTCGCGCTTGCATATACTCTTTAATGCTTAAAATAAATTGTGATTTCATATTTTCCCAACAAAATTGCCTGTTTTTATATACAGTATTGTTGTTTTTGGTTTAGTCAACAAACTAAGTTGCATAAAGTCGTCTAATGTGAAGTCTGACGCAGTTTTTATTCAACTAACAATCTGATTAAAAAGATTTATATGATAGATTTCTAATTATCAAAGTTCATGATAAGTGGCGGTAGCATGGTAAATTAGGTCGCATTTTG
>NZ_CAWNHY010000132.1:0-4377 GCF_963874335.1 Vibrio sp. V10_P2A27P122
GCCTAGGTTTATTTAATTATTTTTTATTAGTTTTATTAGATAGGCTCCAGTAAATGAGACTTTGATTTAGGAGAGTATTTGGCGTCACGTCAGTTAGTGCCAGTAACCGCGATTTTATTTGCACCTAACATCCTAAGTACCAGTTGCATATCCGCAGCAAGTTTACTACTTGCACTTACCCTCCACAACAGAGTTTTATAATAAAAGCCTTCCGAAGAAGGCTTTATCTATATGGTTAATTTATCAATTATTATCGTATCAATAGCATCGGTACGCTTGATTCGGCTAAGAGCCGAGTGGTGTTACTGCCAACAAAAAACTGACGAAGTTTAGAGTGTCCAAACGCGCCCATGACGATCATGCCAAGTTGGTTTTGTTGTTGGTACTGAAGAATCGCCTTATGAACTTCGCCAGATAAGCACGCTTCCACAACGTGAATACCGTGTTCACACAATTTTTCGGCGGCAGCTTTAAACGCGATCGCTTTATCGTGGTTATCTTCCACCATCACCAAATGGCACTCCAGCCCTTTTAGCAGCGGTGTTTTAATGGCTTTATCCACTAGTTTTTGGCTAATTTCACTGCCATCAAAGGCTAATAGATAGCTTTGTGGTGGTGTAAAATCACCCGTTGCCACTAAGGTGTGCGACTTCATTGTACGCACGATACTCTCTAATTGAGATCCAACAGCCATGGCGTCGTTTTGGTGCACTTCACCCGATTTACCGACCACCAATACACGAATTTCGTTTTCAAGATCAAGCAAAGTCTCCAGCAGGTTGCCGTGCTTTTGCAGTTTATGCACATCTTGTAAACCTTGTTCATGAGCTTTAGTTTCTAGCTCATTGAGTAACGCTTTACCGTGCCTTAAGGCTAGTTTAGAACGCTTTTCGTCTAGTTCAATAAGCTCTTTCAACAGCTGTTCTCGGCTGCCTAAACCGATGTTACCAGACAGTTCACTTTCGGTTTGATTAGCCGCTTTATCAAGTACGTGCAGTAAGGTTAACGGTGCGTGTAAGCTTTTGGCGGCCCACACGCTTAAATTGGCGACCGACTGTGAATAAATCGATCCATCGATGCAAGCAATAATATTGGTCATAATCTGTTCCTTAATGTCCGCCCATCAGCTTTTCAACTTCTTCTGGCTTACCATGCACGCCGAATTTATCGACAATCGTTGCTGTTGCTTCATTCATACCGATGATGTTTACATCGGTCCCTTCGCGTCGGAATTTGATAACAGCACGATCTAGCGAAGAAACCGAAGTAATATCCCAAAAGTGCGCTGCAGAGAGGTCGATAGTGACACGCTCTAAGACCTCTTTGAAGTCAAACGCGTTCATAAATTGATCTGACGAAGCAAAGAATACTTGCCCAACAACACGATAGGTACGCTCTTCTCCATTTTCAGAGAGTTCACTTTTAACCACCATGAAGCGGCCAATTTTGTTAGCAAAGAAAAGAGAAGCAAGCAGCACGCCGACACCGACACCGATCGCTAAGTTATGGGTTGCAACCACAACAACGACGGTCGCGATCATCACGATGCTGGTAGAAAGTGGGTGAGTTTTGAGATCCTTTACCGAACTCCAAGAGAAGGTCCCAATGGAAACCATGATCATGACCGCCACTAAAGCCGCCATCGGGATGAGCTTGAGCCAATCACTTAAAAACACCACCATGATGATCAGTAGAATACCGGCGCAAAAAGTAGAGAGCCTGCCGCGTCCGCCGGATTTAATGTTGATGATCGATTGACCAATCATCGCACAACCGGCCATGCCGCCAAGAAAGCCAGTGGCAATATTGGCGATACCTTGGCCTTTACATTCGCGATTTTTATCACTGCTGGTATCGGTTAAATCGTCAACAATGGTTGCTGTCATCATTGATTCTAATAAACCGACAACGGCCAATCCGGCTGAATAAGGAAATATTATCCATAAGGTTTCAAGGTTGAGCGGAACATCTGGCCATAAAAATATCGGCAAAGTATCTGGTAATTCACCCATATCGCCCACAGTGCGAATATCAATGCCAAAGCTGATAGCAATCAGAGTTAAGGCGATAATGCACACTAATGGCGAAGGTAGCAATTTGCCAACCACAGGAACGTAGGGGAATAGGTAGATAATCGCCAGCCCACCGAGTGTCATGGCATAAACGTGCCATGTTACATTGGTCAGCTCTGGTAATTGCGCCATAAAAATCAGAATCGCCAGCGCGTTAACAAACCCCGTCACGACCGAACGTGATACAAAACGCATCAAATCGCCCAGTTTGAGGTAACCGGCCAGTATTTGTAGAACCCCGGTCAAAACAGTGGCTGCCAGTAGATATTGCAAGCCATGCTCTTTGACTAAAGTGACCATCAACAGCGCCATTGCTCCAGTGGCTGCTGAGATCATGCCGGGTCGTCCACCGACAATTGAAATGATCACGGCAATACTGAATGAAGCGTAAAGGCCGATTTTAGGGTCTACACCTGCGATGATAGAAAAGGCTATTGCCTCAGGAACTAATGCTAACGCAACGACAGTGCCAGCTAGAACATCCCCTCGCACATTGGAAAACCAATCGCGCTTAATATTTTGTAGCATACTTGATCTCTAAAAAATGAAATAAAAAGGTGAGTTGTGAGAGGTAAAGATCAATCTAGGGCGGCGTAAGCAGCATTCGCAACGTCTCTTAGTTGATTTTTAAAATGTGATCCTAATCATTGATGTGGTATAGGTCAACCAAACGATCGTTATTTGTATTGCAGTAATCATTTCTCCCGTTATCACGCTGCTTTTCAAGCGCCGCCCGTCGTGCGCGAGGATAGTTCTGGTGTTTGACTTCTACTCTTTTGCTCCTTACACTAAAACACATTCGATATTCCATATGTATTATTTATGTGCCGCAGTTTATCTTTTTATAAATCCTTGTCTGAAGAAACGAGGCTTAAATCCTTGCTGTTGATGAAGCACAAAGGGCAGTTGTGTGTGTGTGATTTAATGAATGCGTTGCAATTAAGTCAGCCCAAAGTGTCCCGTCATTTAGCTGAACTGAGAAAAAATGAGCTAGTGATTGATGAACGTCGTGGCAAGTGGGTGTACTACCAAATCAATCCTGATCTGGAAAGTTGGATGGTGCAGATATTGGACATCACGCTGAGCCACAATACCGCATTGATTGCGCAAGAGCTAACGCGTATTGCTGGCCCATCTTGTCAAAATGAATGAAATTTTAGCGTTGCTATTTCGCCATGGCTGTAAGTAGAAAGTTGTGCGCGGCTCCCTTTTTAGACTGACCGAGAGATGTGATGTATGAGTGAATTACCTGTCTGCGCAGAAGCCTCTGCAGCCGAAAAAATGAGTCTTCTCGATCGCTATCTAACCTTGTGGATTTTCCTTGCGATGGGGCTCGGGGTAGCGATCGGTGTCTTCTTTCCGCAAGTGGCGCAATGGAATGAAAATATGTCGGTCGGTTCGACCAATATTCCGCTGGCGATCGGTTTGATTTTGATGATGTATCCACCACTGGCAAAAGTGAATTACAGCCTACTAGGTGAAGTGACTCGTGATAAACGCGCCATCACACTCTCTTTAGTGATGAACTGGATTGTCGGGCCTATCTTGATGTTTGCATTGGCGATCATTTTCTTACGCGATTATCCGGGTTATATGGTCGGACTGATCTTAATTGGTCTGGCGCGTTGCATCGCGATGGTATTGGTGTGGAATGATATCAGCGATGGGAACAAAGAGTACGGCGCAGCGTTGGTGGCGCTCAACAGTGCATTTCAAATTGTCACTTACAGTTTTATGGCGTGGCTATTTATTACTGTTTTGCCGCCGTATTTTGGGCTCGAGAGCTTTGTGGTTGATATTACCATTCTCGATATCGCAGAAAGTGTGCTGATTTATCTCGGTATCCCATTTTTAGCTGGTTTTTTAAGTCGCAAATGGTTGGTGGCCGCGAAAGGTGAGCAATGGTACAACGAGGAGTTTATTCCGCGTATTTCACCGATTACGCTAGTGGCACTACTAGCGACGATAGTTTTGATGTTCAGCCTGAAAGGCGAGATGATCATTGAACTGCCGATGGACGTGATACGCGTTGCCATCCCTTTAGTGATTTATTTCTTAGTGATGTTTTTTGTCAGCTTTTTCATTGGTAAAAAACTGGGCATTCCTTACGATCAAAATGCCTCAATTGCTTTTACCTCATCAGGCAACAACTTTGAACTGGCGATTGCGGTCTCCATTGCCGTGTTCGGTTTAAATTCCGATCAAGCATTTGCGGGTGTGATTGGGCCCTTGGTTGAAGTGCCGGTGTTGATTGCCTTGGTCAACGTCGCGCTGCGTATGAAAAAGAAATACTAGCGCTCTCTGA
>NZ_CAWNHY010000133.1:0-32861 GCF_963874335.1 Vibrio sp. V10_P2A27P122
GCCAAACAGCCCCCCCACCCAGCCCAATAGGCCGTTGAGTAGCGCAATCACACTGATAAAGGCCAGTAACGTTGCCCCAACCGCAACCGCGATACGAAGCCCAGACATTGCACCATCAGCCACGGCTTCAACCACATTGGTTGCTTTTGGTATCTCAACCTCTTCATTGACCACCTGCTGACTTTGCGCTTCGGTTTCCGGCACCAAAATTTTCGCCATCAACAAACCGGCTGGAGCTGACATAAATGCCGCCGCAATAAGATAGTTAAGGTTAACGCCCAGTGAGGCATAACCAACTAACGTTCCGCCCGCAACCGAGGCTAAGCCACACGTCATCACCGCAAAAAATTGCGAATCACTCATGTGTTTTAAATAAGGCTTAACGACTAACGGCGCTTCAATCATGCCGACAAAAATGTTCGCCGTGGCTGACAGTGACTCTGCACGCCCCGTACCCAATAATTTTTGCAAACCACCGCCAATCAAATTAATTACTTTAGGCATCAAACCAATGTGGTACAAACCGGAGATCAAAGCGGAGAAGAAAATGATGATGCCAAGCACATTAATCGCAAACACAAAACCAACGCTACCATTGGCTAAACCGCCAAAGAGAAAGCCAATTCCCTCTTGCCCATAATTGATCAAATTCGATACCGCACCCGTGACACTGTTGAGCACTTCTTTCCCCATAGGGACATACAGAACCAATAGTGCAAAGCCTACTTGCAATAAAAAAGCGAGCGACACGGTTCTAAGTTGGATGTTTTTTCTATTGGTAGAAAGTAGCCAAGCCGTAAATAAGATGGCGACGACGCCAAGTAATGAGTTCATTTGCTGTCAATCCAGATAACGGGGATAGGAAAGGCGCGCATTCTATCGTGCGAAAACGAATGCGCAAGTCGCAAATGTTACAGAGGTGTGCTTAAAAATAGCAGCCTTAAGCCTCTTGTTTCAAGCTGTTGATTTGTAACAAGCTAAACGATTGCCTAGGCTTATCTTTTCCATATAGAAAAGATGTTTCTGAGTTTGGAAATAATAAACCGTGCTCATTACACTTTTGTCAAACGGATGTAAGGCTCTAACTGAGTATCCCAGTAGCAAGGTGTACCGATTAAAGCCTTGATAAATTCAATCACGGCTGAGGTTTTCTTCGGCATATGTTGTCGGCTCGGGTAAACCGCATAAAAAGGCATGCTTTGATTTGCGTGCCAATCTGGCAACAACTGGATCAGTTTACCAGTTCGAAATTCATCTCGAATTAAATAAGTCGCCAAGTAAGCAACACCCCACCCTGCCACGGCGGCGTCACGGACGGCTTCGGCTAAATCCACCGAATAGTTACCCGACACATTGATGTTGACCTTTTGCTCTGGATTGGCAAACGACCAACTGGTGTAATCTCGCTCCCAACTACGGTAGATAAGACAGTTGTGACCTAACAGATCACTGGGTGTCTGAGGGGGTGAATGGTTTAATAAGTATTCCGGTGACGCCGCCAGCACAAATTGGCAATCGGCGAGACGTTGCGCCACGTACCCTTCCGGCAAATGTTCGTTGTTGGTCACCCACAAATCAAGCCCTTCTTCGAGCATATCGACTCGATAATCGAACAAATGCACTTCCACTTGCAGTTTTGGATAACGCTGACGAAGCGCCTCCAGTGCTGGCAAAATGTGCAAAGAACCAAACGACTGTGAAAGACCAAGCTTAATCAGCCCAGACACCTCATCACGCTGGCTTTCCATTTCAGACTGCGCAGCATCCATCAACCCAACGACCGCAATACAATGGCGATAAAAAGCCTCTCCAGCCTCGGTTGTGGTGAAGCTGCGGGTGGTTCGCTGAACGAGCTTCACCCCGAGCGAGGCTTCCAGTAAGGCCAACTGCTTACTAACATGCGATACTGATACGCCTAAGCTTTTGGCCGCAGCGGTAAAGCCTTGATGTTTGATTAACGCAGCAAATATCACCATTTGCCCTGCACGTTCAACTAGCACACGCTCTCCAGAAATAGCAAAGGGCTCATGATGAGCCCTTTGCGTTTAATTAAGGTTCAAATCAATAGGTAATTCTATCCGCCAAATGGCTCACCGCGAGGGCGAAATAATATGAACGGTTCCACTTCATCAACACATTATAGTTGTTGTATACCAAGTAAACGCGGCCATTTTCATCATCTGGCATGATAAGCCAAGCTTGAACGTTGTCTAAATTAGGCAGTGGTTTACCTTCGTAACGAGTAATACCGAGCTTGTTCCACTCTCTCAGTGATTTCCCTTTTTCGGGCTGTCGCCCTTCTAGAGTGCGGTCAAACCCATGCGGAACTTTAACTTGACGGCCCCAAGTGTATTTATCATCCCATCCCGATTGGCTGAGATAATTGGCCGTCGACGCGAATACATCTTCCTTTGAGCGCCAAATGTCTTTTTTGCCATCGCCGTTACCATCGGAAGCGAACGCCAAAAACGAACTCGGCATAAACTGGCATTGTCCCATCGCGCCAGCCCAAGACCCTTTCATCTCATCAGCTTGGATATGACCTTGCTGTAGAATTTGCAACGCGGCCATCGTCTCCTTGCGGAAAAATTCTTCTCGACGACCGTCATAAGCCATAGTCGTCAGCGCATCAATAACACTAAAACCACCGGTCAACGCACCAAAATTACTTTCTACGCCCCACAAAGCCACGATAAAGCGCGGCTGTACGCCATATTGTTCGCCAATGCGGCTAAGCTCTGCATAGTGCTTTTCATACAGCGCCTTTGCTTGGTTCACTTTCCATTCTGGAACCGCGCGTGGGATATATTCATCCAGCGTCAGTTTCTTTTCTGGTTGATTGCGATCGGCCGTCACAGCACGTGGCTTGTACTCCACATTTTTAAACGCATCGATTAAAATTTGCTCTGAAATGCCTTCATTTCGTGCTTGCTGCTTCAAGCCTTCCACATAGTGTTCAAAACTAACCTCATTCGCCATCAATGGCGTGGAGAGGCTTAATCCCAATACGACTGACAATAACTTTCTCAAATCGTCCTCCTTGAGCTGAAAACTTAGCTATCTTTTTGCTGAGCCTTTTGCTGCTTATATTGTTCTAATAAATTTTGTGGCGGTGGCGGTAACTGTAGGAAAAAGCCCTCATTTTCTAGAGACTCTTTTACTTTTTCAATGTTCACTTGGGCAAGTGTACGCCCTTCCAGTTTCACTACCATGACTAAAGTAGGTTTACCGAACATCGCCATTAATGTGTCAGGAACCTGTGAAAAGTCATCCTTTTTGGGGATATAGAGATAGGTACCTTCTTTTTTAGAGCTTTTGTAGATAGAGCAAAGCATGACAAACCTTTTATTGTAATAAACTGGCTTTTCGAGCCAATTAAGTTAGAAACGTTAAATTTTTACCAAATTTGAGATTAAAACAAACATTTGACCGCAAGATAACTTGCTGAGCTAAGTCAGGGAATATAACATGACAACCCTAGTTTCAGGCAACGCCCTTTCTAGTGAAGCCATTAGTTATTGAGGTCAATATAAGATGTCGAATACTCCTGACCTAAAAGGTAGCAGTTTTACTTTGTCAGTGTTACACCTTTGCGACAGTGAAGTTGCCAATACCGTTGAGTTTCTCAAGGAAAAAGTCGCCCAAGCTCCTGCTTTTTTTGCCTCTGCACCTGTAGTGATCAATATTGCTAAAGTGATTGGCGATATTGATTTTGCGATACTTAAACAAGGCATCACTGAAGCGGGAATGATCCCGGTCGGTGTGACAGGTTGCCGTGATAAACGCAGCCAAAACTTAGCCTCAGAAGCTGGCTTTGCCGTGATGGCAGCAAGCAAGTCGCCTTCTCAAGCACCCGCTCAAATAGCGCCAACCAAGGTGATTCGCACGCCCATTCGCTCTGGCCAGCAAGTGTATGCCAAAGATAGCGATTTAGTGATCCTCAATCACGTCAGCGCGGGGGCCGAAGTGATCGCCGATGGTTCAATTCACATTCATGGTTCACTGCGCGGAAGGGCCATTGCCGGTGCCAGCGGCCAAACGGAAGCAAAAATTATTTGTCACGATTTACAAGCAGAGCTGGTCTCCATTGCTGGAAATTATTGGCTTAGCGATCAAATTGAAAGTGAGTTTTGGCAGAAGAAAGTGATGCTCAGCATGGTTGATGATTCACTGCATTTTGAAACGCTCACGATTTAAAATTAACAAGGAAAACATAATGGCACGCATTATTGTTGTAACGTCAGGAAAAGGCGGCGTTGGTAAAACAACCTCAAGCGCAGCAATTGCTTCTGGCTTGGCTTTAAAAGGTAAAAAGACAGCGGTCATCGATTTTGATATCGGTCTGCGTAACCTTGACTTAATCATGGGTTGTGAGCGCCGCGTGGTGTACGACTTTGTCAACGTCATCAACGGTGAGGCGACACTTAACCAAGCGATGATCAAAGATAAACGCACCGAAAACCTGTTTATTCTGCCTGCCTCACAAACCCGTGATAAAGATGCACTCACCAAAGAGGGCGTAAAGCGCGTTTTGGATGAACTCGATACGATGGGCTTTGATTTCGTCATTTGCGACTCACCAGCAGGTATTGAGCAAGGCGCGTTGATGGCTTTGTACTTTGCTGATGAAGCGATTGTAACGACGAACCCTGAAGTCTCTTCCGTGCGCGACTCGGACCGCATTTTAGGGATTTTGGATTCCAAATCAATGCGCTCAGAGCAAGGGTTAGAGCCTGTTAAACAGCACCTTTTATTAACCCGTTATAACCCTACTCGCGTGACACAAGGTGAAATGTTGAGCGTGGAAGATGTTGAAGAGATTTTACATATCTCTTTACTTGGCGTGATCCCAGAAAGCCAAGCGGTGCTTAATGCCTCCAACAAAGGTGTTCCGGTTATTTTTGACGATCAATCAGACGCAGGCCAAGCTTATGCTGACGCTGTCGAGCGCTTATTAGGGCAAGAAGTCGAGTTTCGTTTTCTAACGGAGCAGAAAAAGGGCATCTTTAAACGACTTTTCGGGGGTTAATATTATGTCTCTACTTGAGTTTTTCCGACCACAAAAGAAAACGACCTCAGCAAGCCTTGCCAAAGAGCGTTTGCAAATTATCGTCGCCGAACGTCGTAGTGAAAATGACCCTGCACCGACCTATTTGCCTCAATTGAAAGAAGACATTCTCAAGGTGATCGCCAAATACGTCGCGGTTGACCCTTCGATGGTTGAAGTCTCTTTTGAGCACAAAGATGATGATATCTCTGTGCTGGAATTGAACGTGAAACTGCCAGACGAAGAAAAGTAATCCTTATGATAAAAGAGCCTGCAAAATTGCAGGCTCTTTCTCTTTACTAACCAATTTTACTCAACCAATTTGTTGAGCCGTTCACCGAGAATAGGTAAGCGCCAGCTCTGCATCACATCCGGCAATTGCGCGGGATCTCTCTCTTTCTTCCACACCCAACTCAATAGCTGGTTGAGCTGTTTTTTAGAGGCTAAAAATTCAGTCGCTAAACCCGTGGTTTGAGACACTGATTTAACTTCATCTTTCAACCGTTTAAACAACTGTTTATAGCCGGGATAGTCCATCAAAGGGTCGATTTTAGGTGGGTATTGATCAGCCGGAGTCTGCTGGCCCGCTTTCACCAATGCAATGATTTTGGCACTGTGACGTTGAATCGATCTCGGATCGGCCCCTTCATCAATCATACGGCTTGCACTCGTCAATCCCAAACGAGCGATAGTCAGCAAATCTGTCTCTTTGACCACAAAATTGAGCGCCAAATCACGGCGTACCGCCTCTTCGTAGCGCCAAGTAGCTAAGGGTTTGAGAATCGCTAATTCTTGCGGTGTTAGTTGCCATGCCCCTTTGATATCCAAATAGGCCAAATCGGGATTAGTCTGTTTAATGCGTTTGACGCTCAATAGTTCAGATTCTTGCTGCGCCGCTTGCCACCAGCCCGCCTGCGTCACTTTATCGAGTAATTTCTCGTAAATCGGCAGCAAATAAAACACATCGGCGGCAGCGTAATCCAACTGCTTTTGCGATAAAGGCCTTGCTAACCAATCAGTACGCGATTCACTTTTATCAATTTCAATCCCTAAGAATTCATTGACCAATGCGGCAAATCCGGTAGACAGTCCATGACCGAGAAAGGCCGCCATTACTTGTGTGTCGACCATTGGAAAAGGTGTGCAGCCAAATGCATTATGAAACACTTCGAGATCTTCACCACACGCATGCAGCACTTTGAGCACGGAGGTGTCTTGCAGTAGCTCGACAAAAGGGGCCATGTCATCAAAGGCAAGTGGGTCGATTAAAGAGAGGTTTTCACCATCATAAAGCTGGATCAATCCGAGCTGTGGGTAAAAGGTACGCACTCGGACAAACTCGGTATCGAGCATCACCACATCGGCATCTCGCGCGGCAAGGCATACACGTTGTAGGTCGTTAGGCTGGGTAATTATTTGGTAGTTCACTAATGGCTCACTTTGGGCAACCCTACTAGAGGGGACATAAAAATGCCGACGGTTTGAGTCGGCATTCTAGCACTATTTTTTCATACTGACTTGATGCTTAGGCACGTTTTGTTTGTTCAATTGCCGCATCATTTTCTTCACGAAGTACGCGGCGTAAAATTTTACCCACATTACTCTTTGGTAAATCTTCCCTAAACTCAATCAACTTAGGCACTTTATAGCCAGTCAAATGTTTACGGCAATGGGCAATAATTTCATCTTTGGTTAAGCTCGGATCACGCTTAACCACATAAATCTTGACGATTTCACCAGACACTTCATGAGGCTGGCCGATAGCGGCCACTTCTAATACTTTGCCATGCAGTGCAACCACATCTTCAATCTCATTAGGATAGACGTTGAATCCAGAGACTAAAATCATGTCTTTCTTGCGATCGACAATATAGACCATTCCTTGCTCATCAAACTTGACGATATCGCCTGTAGAGAGCCAACCATCGGCATCAATCACTTCTTTCGTCGCTTCCGGTCTTTGCCAATAACCTTGCATCACTTGTGGGCCACGCACTTGCAACTCACCGACTTGATCATAAGCCAACACTTTGCCTTCATCATCAACGATACGCACTTCGGTTGAAGGAACGGGTAAACCAATGGCTCCCGAATAATCACTTAAATCATAAGGATTACCTGTCACCAGTGGTGCACATTCAGTCAAACCGTAACCTTCAAGCAGGTGGATACCCGTCACTTTTTTCCACTGATCGGCCACCGCGCGCTGTACCGCCATGCCACCACCAACAGAAAGCTTAAGATTTTTGAAATCAAGTTCATGGAAATCTTCGTTGTTGACCAACGCATTAAACAGCGTATTCACCCCCGTAATGGCAGTAAATGGGTACTTTTGCAACTCTTTGACAAAGCCTGGAATATCGCGTGGATTAGTAATCAATAGGTTACGCCCACCCATTTCGACGAACAGTAAACAGTTTACGGTCAGTGCAAATACGTGATAAAGCGGTAATGCCGTCACAACCAGTTCGCGGCCTTCGGCCAATACTGGACCATATGCTCCTTTTGCTTGGAGCACATTCGCAATCATGTTGCGGTGGGTCAGAATTGCCCCTTTTGCCACACCGGTTGTACCACCGGTATATTGTAAAAATGCAATGTCGTCGCCAGACATAAAAGGCTTCACATACTGTAAACGGCGACCTTTGTGCAACGCCTTACGCATGGAAATGGCACCTGGTAAGTCATATTTTGGCACCATCCCTTTCACATATTTCACAACGAAATCAACCAACGTCCCTTTTGCTCTAGGTAACATCTGTCCAAGGCTGGTCAATACCACATGTTTTACCGAGGTATTTTCAACAATTTGCTCTAAGGTATTGGCAAAATTCGAGACGATGACGATCGCCTTTGCATCGGCGTCATTCAGTTGATGCTCAAGCTCTCGCGGGGTGTACAACGGGTTAACATTCACTGCAATCAACCCGGCTCGTAATACGCCAAATAACGCGACCGGATACTGCAATAGGTTAGGCATCATTAAGGCGACACGATCACCTTTTTTCAGCTTCAGCTCATTTTGCAAATAGGCGGCAAATGCTCGGCTGCGCTCTTCCAGTTTACGAAAAGTCATGACCGAACCCATATTCATAAAGGCTGGTTGATCGGCATATTTATGAACCGATTGCTCAAACATTTCGACCAAAGAGAGGTACTGATCAGGGTTGATGAATTCAGGTACATCAGTTGGATAGCGTGAAAGCCAAGGTTTCTCCACGGTAATACTCCTCGTTATTGGCGGCTGCTCTACGGCGATATTTTTATGTGCGCTATTACAGCACAGCCAAAGCGCTTGAGCACGAAACACTCAAACACTTGTTTAAATTTTGTTAACTAAGCCAAAAATTAGTTCGGCGACTTGCGAAGGTTGCTCAAGATGGCAATGATGACCACCAGAAATAGTGAACATCTCTTGCCGATCATCGGCGAAATAGCCTCGAGCGGCTCGTAACTCAGAAAAACCGTGTGTACCGAGAATCACACGTTGTGGGCATTGGATGTGCGCCATTATGTGCTGAGCATGCTCATACGACATGCGATACAAGGAATCGCTGTTTAACTGTGGGTCATGACGCCAATACCACTCGTCATTGCACAGCTCAACCCCTCGAATAACGATGGGTTGGATCAAGGCTGCTTCTAACTGGTTGACTTCGGCTCGGCGAGCAACAGCGTATTCTAAGTTCGGTAACCTACGACGAGGCTTACGCCGGATCCGCTGGCGGCTGAGTACGCCATTGCGCAGCCTGGCCACACTCTCTAGTGGCGATTCAGCCAATGGAGCCATTCCTTCGATTTGAACTAATCCTGCGACTTGCTCAGGAAAGGCGGCACTATAGCAACTTGCGATTAAAGCACCAAGGGAATGCCCTACGATCACTAACCTGTTTGGCGATAAGTTGAGCAAAAATGAGTAAATATCATCAATATAGTCATGAAATGGGTAAAAATGACCGTCGGCTTTATGGCTTGAAAGGCCATGTCCCGGTAAATCGATTGCGCAAAGGTGTAACTGTGGATTAAGGTGACTTAACGCTTTGATAACGGTAAGAAAACTGGATGAATTATCTAACCAACCATGCAAAAAAACGACCGATAAGTCGGCCGTTTGTGCGTTTCCCAACTCTTGAGTCGCAATCATTCCTTGCGCAAGAGAGTACTGTTTTTGTTGCATCGCTATTTCACTTCTTGTACCACGCGCCCTTCACGAGCACCAATGTACATTTGACGACAATATAAGCTGTGGCAAGGGTACATATAAGTACCGAGATCATTCACGACCACTCTTTCTTCAACTCGCCACAAATGTAGTCCTTTTACGACCATGGTTGGGAAAGTGTATTCAAACTCACCTACTTTGGCTTTTTCTGGAGCAAGGCTGGTTCCCACTAGCGTCACCAAACGATCTTTCGCATAAGCCACTGGGTCAACAAACCCGTCAACATAGCCAACAAAACGCCCTTGCGGTTCGCGGTCGATATCCGGTCGGCCTGATGAGCTAATTGGCAAATTGACTATTTCAATCCGTGTTTTATCCGCCAAATTAGTCACACTGGCGATGACGCCGCCCAGCCGGACTTCATCTTGCTCATTGGTTGGCGTATTGACCCAAGTGGCGTAATCGGTGATCACGGCATCACTACTGGCACGAAGATCATCCGGTAAGCTTGAGCATGCACCAAGCAACAATGTGGACGATAACAGCAGTAGCGTTTTAGAAGTGGAAAAAGATCGCATCATAATGACCTTGTTGGATTAGATGTAGATATCGACTCCAAGCAGTTGAGCAAGTTCCTCTTTTTTTGCTTGGTTCATCACGTCCATGTACTCTTCCATCGCCTTTCTTGATCGGCCTTCAGGAAGATCGTATTCCAGATTAGCCCGATGAATCTCTGATGGATCGACATAACGAATTGAATGAGAAACAGCATTCGCCACCTTAGTAGGTTGGCCTACTCCGGTTTTGGCATCGCCTTTCTTTACCCCATTGTTCTTATTTGCGCGATTAGCCCTATTGCTACCGGGCACTATCGCAGGAGGTAAACCGTTAATTGAAACCATACTGTTCCTATTCAATTAGAGCAAGACGAATGCAACGCCTTGCCTTTCACTGATTATTCTCGGCCCGGTAACTTCTTCCAAGCCACGTTATCACGCAGGTAAACAGGGCTCGACTCTTCTACTGTTAGCGTGTTTCCTTTAGCAAACTCATACTGAGCAAGAAACACCATATCCTGTGCATCTGGGTACAATACTTCCCCCATTTGACACGAGATAGGCAACGTATCTAACTCTTCTTTATAAGCCGCCCAACCCGTTCCAGCGCAGCCCCAAGTGATGCTGTCAGCTTTGATTTGCTCAGCAAGAGTATTAGGAGCAATGACGCACTCTGCATCTATCTCTTGCCAAGAGCCATCTTCTTGACGTGTATAACGACCCCAGTAAATCTCACTCATTCTGGCGTCAATTGCACACGCCACCTGCTGGTAACCCTGTAAACGATAGCTGCCTTGCGCCATCGCTGCCAGGGTCGAAATACCTATCATAGGTAAATCAGCGCCGAATGCTAAACCTTGTGCAATTCCAATGCCAATCCGTACTCCGGTAAAACTGCCCGGACCACGGCCAAAGGCTAGCGCGTCTAGTTCCTGTAAGGTGATGCCCGCTTCTTTTAGGACGGAATCCACCATGGGTAGAATCTTCTTGGTGTGATCGCGAGGGGCAACTTCACTGCGAACGTACAGTTTGCCGTTCATCATTAAAGCAACAGAACAGTTCTCTGTTGCTGTGTCTAAGGCAAGGATCTTTGCGCTCATTACTGTCTCTAATTGTTGTTAATAGTTACGGGTGTCGTGACTGAAATTTGACTTAAGAAATCTTTTACTTTGTCCAAATCCCGCGTACGTGGAATGGGCGGTAAACTGGCAAGAAATAGCCCACCGTAGTCACGGGTGACTAAACGGTTATCACAAATGATCAGTACACCTTTGTCATGTTTATCGCGGATCAAACGCCCGACCCCTTGTTTCAAGGTGATGACGGCATCGGGTAGTTGTACTTGCGCAAATGGATCTCCACCGCGCATTCGGCAATCTTCAATTCGCGCTTTCAACAACGGATCATCCGGTGCGGTAAATGGAAGTTTGTCGATAATAACACAGCTTAATGCGTCACCTCTAACATCTATCCCTTCCCAAAACGCCCCTGTCGCGACCAATAAGGCATTACCTAATTCCATAAATTCGGCCAACGTTTTTTGTTTACTCGTCTCCCCTTGCATCAGCACTGGCACGGTTAACACTTCTCGAAAACGTTCACCTAACTCGCGCATCATGCTGTGGGAAGTACATAAAAAGAAGCAGCGGCCTTGGTTTTGCTCAATCACTGGCGACAAAATACGCACCAATTTATCGGCAAGGCCTGGGCTATTGGGTTCAGGTAAATAGCGTGGTACACACAGCCGCGCCTGCTGCTGATAGTCAAACGGGCTTGGTAATGAAAACTGAGCTTGGGGCTTTAGTCCTAAACGCTGAGTGAAATGGCTAAAATCGTCGTTTACGGCCAAAGTTGCGGAGGTGAAAATCCATGCGCCCTGCTTTTGTTGCACCTGTTCGTGAAATTTATCGGCCACCGAAAGTGGGGTGATGTGTAAACTAAAATGACGCGGCGTGGTGTCATACCAATAGGAATAACCGGTAATAGAGACATCACACACTCGATCAATTCGTCCTTTGATTAAGTTGGCGCGCTCAAATGCGGTATCCAATAACTGGCTGCGACCTAACGCGAGTTTTAACACATCGATAGCAAAATCTAAGCTGTCTCGCAAACGCGCTAATTCTCGCGAAATCGATGGTGAAGCTAACGCCTCACGCCAGTTGCCTCGAAAACTGGGTTCACCCAACACAATGCGTAAATCCATCGCTGACTGTACCAGTTTATCGCCCACTTTCTGCAATTGGCGCATATCTTTTGCTTCAGTGCGATAGCCGATTTCAATATCTTTCGCCAGCTCTTGGACTTGGCGACTGGAGACTGATTGACCAAAATATTGGCTGGCGATATCCGGTAACTGATGCGCTTCGTCGAAGATAAAGACCTCGGCTTCGGGGATCAACTCACCAAACCCGGTTTCTTTGATCGCCAGATCGGCTAGAAAAAGGTGATGGTTGACCACGACAACGTCGGCATCCATCGCCTTTTTGCGCGCTTTAGAGACAAAACAGTCGACGTAACTTGGGCACTCTTTGCCAAGGCAATTGTCGTTGGTTGAGGTGATGGTTGGAATGACAGCACTGTCTTCAGGCAACTCTTCACATTCGCCTAAATCACCGCTTTTGGTTTCCGATGACCAACGACGCACTTTCACTAATTGAGTCAATAGCTGTGGATCAGATTGGTTGGTGTGGCTTTCCACCATTTGGCGGCTTAGCCTATCAAGGCACAGATAGTTTGCTCGGCCTTTTAATAGCGCAACATTGCCATAGAAACCGAGCGCATCAATCATCAAGGGTAAATCACGATGAAAAAGCTGCTCTTGTAGGTTTTTAGAACCCGTACTGATAATGACTTTTTTACCACTGAGCAGCGCAGGCACCAGATACGCAAAGGTTTTGCCTGTACCAGTCCCTGCTTCAACCACTAATTGCGATTGTTGGGAAATCGCCTTAGCGACCGCTTCAGCCATGTCAATTTGCGCTTGTCGAGCTTGAAAACCGGCAATGGCTTTACCTAATGCGCCTTGTGAAGAGAAGGTTTTTGCAATCATCAAAAAGTGGAGGTAAGTGTTCGTTGCGGGGCATTATGTCAGGTTTGATGAGCTGGCGCGAATCCAAGTGCAACCCGCGCCAGTTAGGTGTGTTCTATTTGCGATTGAGGTAACGAGATAACCAAGCTGGTCCTTCGTACCCATTCTCCGTTTGGGTCATTGCTTTTGCCGCCTCGGCGGGTGACGCTCGGTTCTCCCACATGTCTTCCAAAATGATTTCGTCAATTTGATGGTCTCCCATCAATGCACTCACTCTTTCCATATACAGCTTTCGTGCGAGGAGTTCTCTATCCATAAATACCGCCTTAAGACACTCTGTGAGGAAGAAATTTAGTAAAAGCCTAACGGTGAACCCGTTTATATATTGAAACCAACTTAATAATAGATTAATTATAGCCCTTATATTGCGGGGCGCCTCACCGTTCACACGCTCACGAATTAGTTTTTAGAACGAAAAAAATCATGCACGGAAGTAATTAATAATGGAAAGAAAAACACTGCTCACTCATTGTAGTGATGCGCCCGGACTTATCTCTAAAATCACGAACATTTGTTATAAACATCAACTCAATATTATTCATAATAATGAGTATGTTGATAACATCAGTGGTCACTTTTTTATGCGTACTGAATTGGAAGGCTACTTTAACGACACCACCCTTTTAGCCGACCTTGACCAAGCCTTGCCTGCACACGCAAAACGTAAACTGATTGATTCTTCGCGCAAACGCATCGTTATTTTGGTGACTAAAGAAGCACATTGCTTGGGCGATATTTTGATTAAGAATTATGATGGCAGCTTGGATGTCGATATTGCTGCAGTGATTGGCAATTACGATACGCTGCAAAATCTGACCGAAAAGTTTGATATCCCGTATCACCATGTTTCTCATGAAGGGCTAAACCGCGAGGAACATGAGCAGAAATTGTTAGAAGTGCTGGACCAATATCACGCCGACTATTTGGTCCTCGCCAAATACATGCGGGTACTCACTCCTGGTTTTGTCGATAAGTACCATCACAAAATTATTAATATTCACCACAGCTTTTTACCGGCATTCATTGGTGCAAAACCTTACCAGCAAGCATACGAGCGCGGTGTAAAAATCATTGGTGCGACGGCGCACTTTGTCACTAATGATTTAGATGAAGGCCCGATTATTAAGCAAGATGTAATCCCGGTTGATCACACATTCAGCGCGCAAAACATGGCGCAAGCTGGACGGGATGTTGAGAAAAATGTGCTGAGTAAAGCCTTGAACAAAGTCATCAACGATCACGTTTTTGTTTATGGCAACAAAACGGTCATTTTATAGCAAAGCGAAGACTGTTCTTCACGAACATAGGAAAGACAAAAGGCGCGATTTGCGCCTTTTGTTGTTTTACGATTGCTGGCTGATCACTCCAAGTGATAGCACCACCGGCTAGCTTGGACCATAGATTATAACTTAATCGCCAGCTCGACCCCTTGACGAATCGCACGCACAGCATCAAGCTCACCAGCATAATCGGCACCACCAATCACATGCATCTTCTCACCCAATAATGCCCATTTATCTTCAAAAGGACGTACCGATTCTTGCCCAGCACAAATCACAATTTTGTCGGCGTCTAACAGCAAAGGATTACCGTCAAGCGTGATATGTAAACCGTCAGCGGCAATTTTTTCATAACCGACACCACCCAGTAGATTCACTCCACGCTTTTCTAAGGTGCGTTTATGGATCCAACCTGTGGTCTTACCGGGGCCTTTACCTACTCGTCCTTTGCGGCGCTGCAATAGCCACACCGTTTTTTCACTCATACAATCGGGAAATGGGTACAAACCTCCGGGATAAGCAATCTCTTTATCGATGCCCCAATCATGCAGCCAATCATCAAGCGTATGCTCTGTCGGCTCAGTCAACATAGTAGCGACGTCGACACCAATTCCACCAGCACCAACAATCGCGACTTTTTCACCAACGGGTGTTTTTTCACGGATCAGCGTTTGGTAATCCACCACCTTTTCTAGGTTATCAATACCATCAATTTTTATTTTTCTCGGCTCGACACCCGACGCCATCACCACTTCATCGTACGGTTCGAGCATCTCAAAATTGACGTCAGTATCTAAATGCAAATGCACACCGGTTTGATCAATACGATTTGCAAAGTAGCGAATGGTTTCTCTAAACTCTTCTTTGCCGGGAATTTGCATCGCCAAACGGAACTGGCCACCAATGCGATCATTTTTTTCAAACAGATCAACATGATGCCCACGCTCAGCCAAGGTAGTCGCACAAGCAAGCCCCGCCGGACCTGCGCCAATCACCGCCATTTTTTTCGGCTGAGCAGCAGGGCGAATAACCATTTCCGTTTCATAGCAGGCCCGCGGGTTGACGAGGCAACTGGCCCGTTTGCCTTTAAATACGTTATCTAAACAGGCTTGGTTACAGCCGATACACGTATTGATCAGCGCGGCTTTTCCTTGCTCAGCTTTGGCAACAAATTCTGGATCGGCAAGAAACGGACGCGCCATCGACACCATATCCGCTTGACCCGTTGCTAATATTTTTTCTGCTTCTTCTGGAGTGTTGATGCGATTACAGGTCACTACGGGCACAGAGAGATGTGGGCGGATTTTTTCCGTTACCCAAGTAAAAGCAGCACGGGGTACTTGAGTCGCTATCGTTGGAACGCGCGCTTCATGCCAACCGATGCCCGTATTGATAATGGTCACGCCAGCTTGTTCAAGTGCCTTCGCGAGCATTAAAACCTCTTCGAAAGTGCTGCCCTCTTCGACTAAATCCAGCATTGAAAGACGGAAAATGATGATGAACTCTTTACCAACCACTGCGCGAATCGCTTTCACTATCTCAATGGGTAAACGGATACGATTTTCGTAACTACCGCCCCAATCGTCGTAACGCATGTTGGTACGTTTACAGATAAATTGGTTGATCAAATACCCTTCCGAGCCCATCACTTCCACACCATCGTATCCTGCAAGGTGAGCTAATTCAGCACTACTGGCAAAGGCATCAATGGTTTTTTTTATCTGACGAGCACTCATTTCACTCGGTGCAAAACGCGCAATAGGTGCTTTAATCGCCGAAGCACTTTGGGCAAAAGGGTGCATTGCGTATCGGCCTGCGTGCAGCAATTGCAAGGCGATTTTTCCACCTTGGCGATGCACTGCCTCAGTCACAACTTGGTGTGCACGCGCATGTTTTGCCTTGCTAAATTCAGCACTGAAAGGGTGAAGTCGACCGCGCAAATTAGGCGAAAACCCGCCCGTCACAATCAGCCCAACCCCACCTTTTGCACGCTCTTCATAAAAAGCGGCCAGCTTATGGAGCCCTTCCTTGTGCTCTTCTAATCCCGTGTGCATTGATCCCATCAATACACGGTTGCGTAACTGAGTAAATCCTAAATCCAAAGGCTCTAACAGATGTGGGTACATGGCGACTTCACTTTTATAATTATGCGTTATGGTCTGACCAGAATATTATTGCCCACAAAAAAAATCAAACAAGTGTTTACATTTTTGTAACACCGATCAATCTTGCGGTTGTTTGGGTATACTAGATCACGTAGGATGTAAGCCATTAATATCTCAAGGTTAATCCCTTGATTCATTTAAACACGCTTGCGAATAGCCGCAGTGGAGAAACAATGAAATCACTATTTCGATTTATCGGTTTGATATTTAAAGGTTTTTGGAAAATCATTACCTTTATTCGTTTAGCCTTAACCAACCTGTTCTTTTTGCTCAGTATTGCACTGATTTATTTCTTGTATGTGCATGCCGATTCTCCCCTGCCTACCATAGAAAAAGAGTCCGCATTAGTAATGAACTTATCGGGACCGATTGTTGAACAGAGTTCTTACATCAATCCGATGGATTCAATGACTGGTTCATTTTTTGGCAAAGACTTACCCAAAGAAAATGTATTATTTGATGTAGTAGAGACCATTCGCCATGCGAAAGACGATGCGAAAATCACAGGCATTGTGCTCGCTCTTGGAGAAATGCCTGAAACCAACCTCACTAAGCTACGTTACATTGCTAAAGCGCTGAACGAATTTAAAGCCACGGGCAAACCCATCTACGCGGTGGGAGATTTCTATAATCAAAGCCAATATTACTTGGCAAGCTACGCCGATAAAGTCTATTTGGCACCGGATGGCGCAGTGATGCTAAAAGGCTACAGTGCCTATTCAATGTACTACAAAACTTTGCTGGAAAAGCTGGATGTCAATACGCACGTTTTCCGTGTCGGTACTTATAAATCAGCCATTGAGCCATTTATTCGTGACGATATGTCCGACGCGGCAAAAGAGTCCGCCTCTCGCTGGTTAACGCAGTTGTGGGGAGCGTACGTTGATGACGTAGCGACCAACCGTAAGATTGACGGGAAAACGTTAAACCCATCAATGGATGAATTTCTGACGCAATTAAAAGCGACCGAGGGTGATCTCGCTGCTTTATCATTAAAATTAGGGTTAGTAGATGAATTGGCTACTCGCCAACAAATGCGCCTATCGCTCGCCGAAACATTTGGCAGCAATGGAGAAGATAGCTACAACGCCGTAGGCTACTACGAATATCAAGCCACCATTAGGCCACAGTTTAACGCTGATATGGACGATGTAGCCGTGATCGTGGCTAGTGGTACCATCATGGATGGAGATCACCCACGAGGCACAGTCGGTGGTGATACCACCGCCGCATTACTTCGCCAAGCGCGTAACGATGATAAAGTCAAAGCCGTCGTATTGCGTGTGGACAGCCCAGGAGGCAGCGCCTTTGCCTCCGAAGTTATTCGTAATGAAATTCAAACGTTAAAAGACGCAGGCAAACCGGTTGTCGTCTCAATGTCGAGCCTTGCAGCGTCTGGCGGTTATTGGATTTCAATGAGTGCGGATAAAATTGTCGCGCAGCCAACCACGTTAACCGGTTCAATTGGTATTTTTAGTGTCATCACCACATTCGAAAAAGGACTCAACAAATTGGGGGTTTATACCGATGGCGTAGGAACCTCACCTTTTTCTGGTGTCGGTGTCACCACAGGGCTAACAAAAGGCGTGGCCGACGCACTACAACTGGGCATTAACCATGGTTACCAGCGTTTCATCAGTTTGGTGGGAGAGAACCGTGGCCTTTCATTGGCACAAGTCGATCAGGTCGCGCAAGGCCGCGTATGGACAGGACAAGATGCCATGGATCATGGTTTAGTCGATCAAATGGGTGACTTTGATGATGCCATTAAGCTCGCAGCACAACTGGCAAAATTAGAGACCTACAATATTTATTGGGTAGAAGAACCCCTTTCACCCGCTGAGCAATTCTTGCAAGACATCATGAATCAAGTGCAAGTTCGCTTCGGTTTTGATGTATCAACACTAGTGCCAGCGTCGCTGCAACCTGTAGCAAAACAATGGGTGCAAGATGCCAGCTTACTCAACCATTTTAATGATCCGAAAGGGCAATATGCGTTCTGCCTAAACTGCCAAGTTCAGTAGCAATATCAATCTGTAATGACTAAAAACCATTGGGGCGCTTTGTGTTGAGCGCCCCTTTTTATATTAAGTGAATACGCTATAATCCCCCGCTCTGTTCCCCTACACGAGTGATTTCTAGCTATGGCAAGAAAACATATCTACATCGCCTACACTGGCGGTACTATCGGCATGCTAAAATCCGACCATGGTTATGTCCCTATTGCGGGCTTCATGGAAAAACAACTCGCAGGTATGCCTGAGTTTCAGCGCCCTGAAATGCCTGAGTTCACCATTCATGAATATGACCCTCTGATTGACTCCTCAGACATGACGCCTGAAGATTGGCAACAAATCGCCAACGATATTCGAGATAATTATGATAAATATGATGGCTTTGTGATTTTACATGGTACGGATACCATGGCTTACACGGCATCGGCACTCTCTTTCATGTTGGAAAACTTGGGTAAACCCGTCATTGTGACAGGCTCACAAATTCCGTTGGCCGAATTGCGCTCTGACGGACAAGCGAATTTACTTAATGCGTTACACATCGCCGCTAATTACCCCATCAATGAAGTGACGTTATTCTTCAATAATCAGTTGATGCGGGGTAACCGCAGTGTCAAATCACACGCCGATGGTTTTAATGCGTTTACCTCGCCGAACCTTCCTCCGCTGTTAGAAGCTGGGATCAATATTCAAATCAGCAGTAACGTTAAAGTTGGCGAACAGCCGCAAGGAGCCTTCCGAGTCCATAACATTACACCACAACCGATCGGTGTGATTACCATGTACCCTGGCATCTCTCACGAAGTGATCCGCAATACCTTATTACAGCCAGTCAACGCGATGATTTTGCTGACTTTTGGTGTGGGCAATGCACCTCAAAATGCGCAACTATTAGCGCATTTAAAAGAAGCCTCAGAACGTGGCGTGATCGTCATGAACTTAACTCAGTGCTTAGCAGGTAAAGTCAACATGGGCGGTTACGCAACTGGCTGTGCACTTGCAGAAGCAGGCGTGATCAGCGGCTACGACATGACACCCGAAGCCGCTTTAGCCAAGCTTCACTATTTACTGAGCCAGAATCTTTCTTATGAAGAAGTGAAGCAGAAAATGCAGGAAGTATTACGTGGTGAAATGAGCTTATAGCTTTAAACACCCACAATATATTTTCCCCTCATTAACAAAATCCCCAACTCAATGAATTGGGGATTTTTGTATTCTGTACAAGTCAAATAGACTCATTCGTGGTTTGGATTGACTCGAACAATATCGTCTTGTCCGTTTTGAAAGCGCTTTTTAAGCTCATTTTTTGACTTAAAACTGATTTCTCCACCAGCGGCAACTGTCATATGGTCCGCTTCTACATTATGCTTAGATTGATACAACATCACAGCTTGCATGCATGAATCTCGCTGTGTTTGTGAAAGTGGTGTACCTTCAGGCCACTTACCCGTTTCAACAGCGTGCATTAATCGCTTGTAAGCTTCGGGGGTGATGGCGTTAATGAGTTGATCGGCATCCATGGTCTATCCTTAATTAACGAATTCGTCACAAACATAACTTGCCATGATATTGAGTCAAGACAAGCCCAATAAATAAGTGTATTTGATCACAAGCCAATACGATGAACCGGATAAAATTCATACTATTTCTATGCTTCACACTATTATTAAGTGGTTGCTTTGAAAATAATAAAAATACAGAAAAGCTCTGTGCTGATAATCCAAATTTACGCTGTGAACGGCTGAACGTGGATGACGGCCAGTGCCGAATTCCTCGTACCGATCTGATATGGCATCGCTTTGAGGTCCTTAAGAATCCAAGTGATAGTAATCGAATTCAGGAATATGGTTTTGTAAAAGCTTACCGAAAATGTCTAGAGCTTGCTTCTCAAATACAAGCGATCGATCAAACCGAATTGAAACAGCGTCGCTTCGAAGCATTGGTCAACGCTGGACATGATTTAGAGACTATTGTCGATGAGCTTCACAAATCTCGCTCACCAGAGACACTCTATTTTCTTTGGAGCCAAATTGGGGATAAGCAAGCTCGCCGGGAATTCCTCCAGTTGGAAGGCAAACCTGAGCTTGAAAACGCCGAAATGCAGTATGCACTCGCTACTTTTTATGTTCAACGGGATCGAGAAAAAGCAATCTATTTGCTCCATCGAACCTTAGAACTCAGCCCAAAAGGCAGTATCAACCTTGATGCTATCAAATCTCTTGCCAGTACCAACCAAATTCTCAAACAGAAAGAAAAAGCTTACATTTGGGCGATGGTAGGAAAAACATTCAATGTGCCGGTTGCTTCAGAGACAGAACTCAAATTGCTGTACGGGTTTGATCAAGAAAAATTTGATGCACTCGACGATATCGCCGAAAAAATCGTTGACGCGATCAAAAATGGACAGTTTAAACCAGAGCTCATTCCTCTCGACTTTGCCAACTAACAAAATGTAATCATAAAACAAAGAGCGGTGATGAATTCACCGCTTTTTCACTTTTTGTTGAAAATTAACGACACTGAATTGACACAAAATCGTTCACCTGTTGTTTGAGGTCCATCAGGAAAAACATGCCCTAGATGGCTATCACACACCGCACAACGGATCTCAGTTCGAATCATTCCATGCGTTAAATCTTCAAGATAGCGGATTGCAGTATCATTGATCGGTGCATCAAAACTTGGCCAACCACACCCCGAATCATACTTATTGTTGGAGACAAATAACGGGCTGCTGCAACAGGTACACGCGTACACACCTGTGTCACGATTATGTAATAACTTGCCACTAAACGGGGCTTCTGTACCGCGTTGACGGCAAACATAAAACTCATCATCCGTTAGTCTTTCACGCCAGTATTCATCAGGCTTAACATTATTCTCAATCTTCGATTTCACTTACAAAACTTCCCTTCATCTCAATATTGCACTGGTACTTTTTATGCCAAAAACTTGCATACTCCACTCTTTGTAGCACATACTTTCTCACCATGAAATGGTAGGTATGTGATTTCTAACTGCCTTAGAAGGCTAAAGTATTTTACGCCAACTGAAAGTAAACAGAAGCGGTATAAAGTTTAAAATTTAATCACTTACGATTAATTGTGAAAAAAAGCGTCGCTTTTTTTTGACTTTAAACAAGTTAAGTCCGATTATCTGTTGCAGACATTTACTGGATTCTGTAATTTTACTACCAGTTATCTTTAATCAGAAATTAAGTTGTGGAGCAACTATAATGACTATCAAAGTAGGTATTAACGGTTTTGGCCGTATCGGTCGTTTCGTATTCCGTGCAGCGCAAGAGCGCAACGACATCGAAGTTGTAGGTATTAACGACCTTATCGACGTAGATTATATGGCATACATGTTAAAGTATGACTCAACTCATGGCCGTTTCAACGGTACTGTTGAAGTTGAAGCTGGCAACCTAGTTGTAAACGGCAAAACTGTACGTGTAACAGCTGAGCGTAACCCAGAAGATCTAAAATGGGATGCAATCGGTGTTGACGTGGTTGCTGAAGCAACAGGTCTATTCCTAGACGATGCAACCGCTCGTAAGCACATCACTGCTGGCGCGAAAAAAGTTGTTCTAACTGGTCCTTCAAAAGACGCGACTCCAATGTTCGTAATGGGTGTTAACCACGCTTCTTACGCTGGCCAAGACATCGTTTCTAACGCTTCTTGTACTACAAACTGCCTAGCACCTATCGCTAAAGTTCTTAACGACAAGTGGGGCATCGAGTCTGGTCTTATGACTACTGTTCACGCAACTACAGCGACTCAAAAAACTGTAGATGGTCCTTCTGCGAAAGACTGGCGTGGTGGTCGTGGTGCTTCTCAAAACATCATCCCATCTTCAACTGGCGCAGCTAAAGCGGTTGGCGTTGTAATCCCAGAACTAAACGGCAAACTGACTGGTATGGCTTTCCGCGTACCTACAGCGAACGTTTCTGTAGTTGACCTAACTGTTAACCTACAAAACCCAGCATCTTACGCAGAAATTTGTGCTGAAATGAAGCGCGCTTCTGAAAACGAATTCGCTGGCGTTCTAGGCTACACTGAAGATGCAGTTGTTTCTCAAGACTTCATCGGCGAAATCAACACATCTGTATTCGATGCTAAAGCTGGTATCGCACTAACTGACAAATTCGTTAAAGTTGTATCTTGGTACGACAACGAAATCGGTTACTCAAACAAAGTTCTAGACCTAATCGCTCACGTTTCTAAATAATCGTAGTGTTTAGCGAAGAAATTCGTTGAGAACAAAAAGGCGGCCATTGTGTCGCCTTTTTAGTATCTGTCCCTTTCATTAATGGGACTGCGTTAGACAATCCGAGCCGTTCCTCACTTATTTATCCGGTAGGAATGGTATGAGGTATCGAATTTATGGATCTGCAATCTCTCCCTACCCTGACTTATCTTTCTGACAACGTCACCATCGTTGAGAAAGAGGGCGTTAAAATTGTTCGCGTTATTCATGACAAAGCGACCGCCGGAATTACACTGCATGGTGGCCATGTCATCTCATTCACTCCTAAAGGACAAGATGAGCTCATTTGGATGAGTGACACGGCCATTTTTGACGGTAAAGCCGCTCTAAGAGGCGGGATCCCTGTTTGTTGGCCATGGTTTGGCCGTATTGCTGCACCAGCCCATGGTTTCGCACGCACCAGTGAATGGGCATTGATTGAACATAGAGAAAACGAGCAGGGCGTCATTATCGTGTTAGGGCTCGACCATTCGCCCCAAACACTGGCTATTTGGCCATTTCAATTCAAAACCCGTCTTTATGTTGAAATCGGTGACAAGTTAAAAGTCACTTTAGAAACGACCAATACGGATGAGAAAGCATGGACGTTTTCTGCAGCGCTGCACAGCTACCTCAAGGTTGGTAATATTACCCAGACCACTACTACAGGTATGGGCGTTGAATATATAGACAGCTTACAAGATGCAAAAATGTGTCAAGGTGGTTCAACACTCATCCTCACCGATACGATTGATCGCGTCTATACCGCGCCTGAAGCACAAATTCAGGTCCAAGATCCTGTTTTGAATCGCACGTTAGTGGTTGAAAATACTGGACACAACTCTGCCGTCTTGTGGAACCCATGGGCTCAAGGCGCTCAATCAATGGCAGATATGCCTGACGATGGTTATCAAACGATGCTGTGTGTTGAATCTACACTGCATGCCCCTTGCTTGTCCGCAGGAAAAACCTTGCAACCAGGTGAAAGCCATCAGCTCGTCACGACGGTTTTTTCCAACTAAGCTTTTTTGGCGAATTTTCCGTCATCATACTCATGCTGAGGACAGTGAAATCACGCTGTCCTTTTTATTTCTAGCCGCAGACGCTAAACTGGCGCCTTTGTTTTTCAAGCGAGATCTTCATGGCGTATCTGTGCCCCCTTTGCCAGCAACCTCTGTTGCAACAGCAGCAAATATTGAAATGTGAAAATAATCATCAATTTGATATAGCCAAAGAGGGCTACGTCAATTTGATGCCTGCACATCATAAACGCTCAAAAGATCCGGGTGATAATAAAGAGATGATGCAAGCTCGTCGCCGTTTTCTTGAAGGTGGACATTACGATCTAATGCGTCAGACGGTCGCTCAGTTGTGCAGTAAGTATCTGCAAGATTCTTCTTATCAGTTTTTAGACATCGGCTGCGGCGAAGGTTACTACACCCAATTTGTCGCTCAAACGCTTGCACAACACTCGACACAATCGGTCACCTATGGGTTAGATATCTCTAAAATCGCCGTCCGTTATGCAGCAAAGCGCTACCCTATGGTCAACTTTGTCGTCGCCTCCAGCCACCGCTTGCCCTTTGACGATGCTTCCCTAGCCGGTATATTACGAATTTATGCGCCCTGTAAAGCGCAAGAGCTTTACCGCTGCATTCAAAACCAAGGAGTAGTGATTACCGTTACACCCGCAGCAAGGCACCTCTATCAGTTAAAAGAAGGGATCTATCCTAATGTTCAACTGCATGATGAAACCGCAGAAGAGATAGCTGGGTTTACATTAATAGAGCAACAAAAACTGCACTACACCATGACATTAAGCGGTAACGATGCTTTTGATTTATTACAGATGACGCCGTTTGCATGGCGGGCCAGTGATGAGCTAAGAGCGCAATTAAAGCAAGCTGAGCAATTTAATTGTGAGGCCGATTTTATGATCAGCGTTTACCGCAAAGTTAGTTGATAATAATTCTCATTATATTGCAAATCCACAGTGTCTCCATTATTATGCCAAATTCAAAATGGAGACCCTCATGCGCTTAGTTACTTCTCTGGCTCTACTATTACCACTTTTTGGCTGTGCTTCGCACCAGCCGAAGCCCATTGCTCACTTTTATGACTACCAATTATCTACCCCTAGCGGCAAACCATTGAATCTCAATTCGCTGCCGAATGAGATAAAAAATGCCGATATCATTTTAGTCGGTGAGTGGCATACACACCCAGCCATTCATCGCTTCCAAACCGAGCTATTGGCACAACTCAGCCGCGAAAACACCCATGTAGCCTTGTCTATGGAACAATTTTCACGCGATGAACAAGAGATACTGAACCGCTATCTAGCAGGAGAAATCGGCGAACAATACCTTATTTCTCAGACCAGAGCGTGGCCAAACTACCAAAGTGACTACCGCCCACTGGTTGAATTTGCAAAATCACAGCAGTTGAATGTCATTGCCGCTAATGCGCCTAAACCTTTCGTACGTTGTATCGGCAAAGTGGGAATCAAATACCTTGATAAATTAACGCCAGTAGAGCGGGCTCAGGTTGCACACCAAATTGACACCTCAGCCTCTCCCTACAAAGCGAAGTTCATGGAATCAATGCACCACGGTTCAAAAGAGCAAACTGAAAAACAGTACGCAGCTCAGCTCACTTGGGATGAAACGATGGCAGAAAGCATGGTGGATTATTTACAAAACCACCCGACAGATCAGGTGATGCACATCGCAGGCAAGTTCCACACCGAGCAGGGTTTAGGCACGGCGCATTCTATCCTTCGTCGAAATCCTGATTTAAAGATTGCCATCATCACGCCCGTAGAGGATACCCAGACGTCGTATCCTGATTTCCAACTCACTGTACTGCCAATTCCCACCGCCTATGTTCAAGCAGAGCATCGCATGCAAGCCTATCAACAGATAAAGAATCGCAACACAGATCTCACTTGCGACTAATTAGCGGCGAATAACGGGCCTGCTTATTCTTTTCATATAAAGTAGGCGCGTTTTTTGCTTGTACATACCTCATACAAATTGCGAATTTTTTGCACAAGTTTTTCATAAATCTGTCGATACATTAACTGATGGCATTTATAGGAGAGAAGTATGACACCGGTAGGGACAAGCTCAGCGCAACTGCATTCACTCCAGCAAGTTAAAGCTCAAGCAAATTCTACAGCGGCATCCCCCCCCTCTGCCCCGCTCAAAGTGGAGCAGAATACCGTCACTTTGTCTGATGAAGGCAAAGCCTTGCTCGCAGCGCTGCAACAACTCGACAAAGAGAGTAAGTTAGAAAACAAAGAGAAAACCGTGACAGGCAAAGTGGAGTCATTTGCTCATGGTGCTTTGGGGTTAGATCATCCAGATAAAAAACCAGAAGAAGACGATAGCTCCTATTCCGCAGGGAAATATTTTTCCGCCGCGGCAACAGTAGGAGGTTTGTTACTGCTTCTCTAGTCTTTTAGATTTCTATTGGATATTAATTGCGGTTTGGATGATTGATGATGTGGTCCTCCCAGTCGATAACATCAATCTCATAAACGACTTTGTTGCGAACACTTTCTTGCGCGGCGTGCATCGCCTCTTTGGAGCCGGTAATCAAAGGATGCCATTGCGGCAATGTTTTGCCTTCTGACAGTACACGATAGGCGCACGTATCCGGCAACCAGTTAAATTCATCAATTTTATCACGCGTCAGTTTTAAGCACTCCTCACCAGAATTGAAACGGTTTGGATAATCCTTGCATGAGCAGGTATCGCTGTTTAACCAACTGCAAGCGACATTGGTGTAATAGACCTCATCACTGTCTTCATCCATTAACTTGTGTAAGCAGCACTTACCGCATCCATCACAAAGCGACTCCCACTCCGATTCCGTCATTTGTTCTAATTTCTTATTTTGCCAGAATGGTGTGTTCATGAGTCTCTATCTTACTTAACGAATGGGGTGCGTGTTATACCTCCACACCAACCAAAGTTCAAGGATAAAAACGGCTTGTTAATTTAGGAAGCTATTGCTGTACACTTCGGTCACATCTGCTAGGATCGTCACCCTTTTCTTTTTACTGGTACTCAATTATGGAATGCAGACTTGGTTGTGGTGCGTGTTGTATCGCTCCTAGTATTTCTTCCTCCATCCCGGGTATGGAGCAAGGAAAGCCAGCAGGTGTACGTTGCATTCAACTTAATGACGCTAATTTGTGCAAGTTATTTGGTAAGCCTGAACGTCCAAAAGTATGCCACGAATTTAAACCTTGCCCGATGGTCTGTGGCAACACGAACCAAGAAGCTTTGAGCAACATTACCGAACTCGAAAAAATCACTTGATGGCACTGCTTTGTTTGCCTTAATTGATGGCGTCACTCAAAATTGCCCCAGCAGCTAGGGCAATGATTCGAAAGGTGCTACAGCTTTTGTCTGCCAAGCAAAGAGTGTGATAGCGTCGTGCCATCAACAAGCTCAAGCTCACCGCCAACAGGCACACCATGAGCAATACGGCTCGCAGAAACTTGATGGGCGCGACATAATTCCGCAATGTAGTGCGCGGTGGCTTCACCTTCAACGGTTGGGTTAGTTGCAAGAATGACTTCGGCAATGCCACCACGTTGCAAACGGTAATCCAGCGTATCTAAACCAATATCACTCGGGCCGATACCATCTAAAGGTGATAAGTGCCCCATCAGAACAAAATAACGTCCAGAATATTGGCCTGTAGCCTCAATGGCCGCAATATCAGCAGGGCTTTCGACTACACAGAGTTGGCCATTATCCTGCCGCTTAGGGTTGCTACAAATATGACAAGTTTCTTCTTCAGTGAAAGTTCGACATTCACTGCAATGTCCAATTTCTGTCATGGCTTGGCTTAAAGCATCGGCGAGCTGTAAGCCGCCTTTTCTATCGCGCTGTAACAAATGAAAGGCCATACGCTGTGCTGACTTGGGACCCACACCAGGCAGACAACGTAAGGCCTCCATCAAATGCTCCAGCATATGACTGGTACGCATTAGTAACCTATTTTGTTTGTTAAAAAGGTTGTTTGTTAAAAAGTCGTTCGTTAAAACGGCATCTTCATACCTGGTGGTAATTGCATACCGCCAGTGACAGAAGCCATTTTTTCTTTTTGAGTCTCTTCCACGCGGCGCGCAGCATCATTGAAAGCGGCGGCAATCAGATCTTCTAGCATCTCTTTGTCGTCTTCCATTAAGCTTTCATCAATCTCTACACGGCGTACGCTGTGGCTACCAGTAATGGTCACTTTTACCAGACCAGCACCAGACTCACCAACCACTTCCATATTCGCAATTTCTTCTTGTAGCTTTTGCATGCGCTCTTGCATTTGTTGGGCTTGCTTCATTAGGTTGCCCATACCGCCTTTACCAAACATGTTTATCTCTCTGGTTGAATTGAGTGTTTCACATAAGGTGGGGTCATAACATATAGATTCAACCCCACACTCGCTTAATTGATTAAATCGGCCGCACACTGTCGCGATCAAGTTCCGCATCAAAACGTCGCTTGAAGAACATTACGTGAGGGTCGGCCTCCAAGCTGTTCAATGCTTGCTCTAATTTGAGTTGGTAAAGACGCTCTCTAAGCTCCAATGGAGTCTCACCTTGCTCACCAATTGTCACGCTAAGGTGGCACTCTTCAGCTAATGTCTCATTGAGCGCTTCTAACAACTCGCTTTGTGCTTTATCGGTATTAAGATGGGCCTGACTTGGCCGCAGCACTAGCTCAATTGATGAGCCCGATTTGTGGTAGACAGAATTAAGTGCTAATTGTTCCACTAACTTGGCAATATCGAGCTGGTGGATCAGAGCTGCCCACTCATCTTGTTCTATCGATTCTGCAAGTAACTTTTCTGCCATCTCTGGCGTTTTAATATGTTCTAGCGCTTGCTTAATTTGTGTCGGTGTCAGCTCTGTTTTTTGTTGCTCAACCACCACAGGTTGCAGCGTTGGACGCCACTGATAAGGCTCGTTGTCCAAGGTTGGGGCAGCTTCAGGAGCGGATGTTGACAAAGGCGACACTCGAGCTGATTTTCCATGCGAGGCAACACGCTCAAGCACAGATTCAGATTTAGTCGATGCCGCATTAGGCTTTTTTGTCTCGTTGCTCTTTGTTTCATTCACTCCTTTTGCTGACTGAGCAACCCCTTGGCGCTGTGAACGCAACTGGTGTCGCAGCCCTGCAATCGGTGAGGGACGTGGAGCTGAAGAAGGTGCCGGTGGTTGAGGAACTGGTGCAGGCTCATACGATTCTGGGGCATATTCCATTGCACTGGACATGTCATCATTCATATCCGCATAACGGTTATCGTAATCTTGAACGATGCCATAATCAGGCTGAGTATCCTCATGCCTTTGTGGCTCATTAACCTGACTGTCCGATACGGGAGCCGCCGACGTTTGCTTAGGTTCAGTTAGAGGCGTTGCCGCTGATGCGGGTTGTAGTGAAGGAGTGCCGTGGCTTGGCACTGCGACATCTGAACTCACTTCAGTGCTGAACGTATTCACCAACGATACCGAAGCAGGACGAAACGCCATCATACGTAGCACAATCATTTCCAGCCCCGTTCGAGCGGTTGGCGAGAGTGCTAAATCTTCACGTCCTTTTAAAGCAATTTGATAATAGAGCTGCACATCTTGTGGGCTCAGTGCTTTGCTAAGCAGTTGCACTTTCTCTGAGTCAGGTTGGGTTTTGTCCAGTGTTGCTGGCAACGCTTGATACATCGCAATACGGTGTAACTGCGCCGAGAGTTGTTGTAGTAATCCATCCCAATCCACACCATTTTGTGCTAAATGTGCAACGCTATCCATCGCCGTTTGAGGCTGTTTACTGCTAATGGCTTGCAGTAAATGGAGTGCTTGATCTGTGTCTAGCGTGCCAAGCATTGGGGCGACTACATCGGCCATCACCTGGTTATTACCTAGTGCAATCGCTTGATCAGTTAAGCTAAGTGCATCACGCATACTGCCATCGGCAGCATGAGCGATCATTCTTAATGCTCTCGCTTCACAAGGGATCTGCTCTGCCGCTAAAACATGCTCAAGCTGATCGTGGATATTTTCAACACTGATCGGCTTAAGATGAAACTGTAAGCAGCGCGATAAAATCGTAACCGGCAGCTTTTGCGGATCTGTCGTAGCGAGCAAGAATTTCACATACTCAGGCGGCTCTTCCAACGTTTTAAGCAAAGCGTTAAAACTGTGGCGCGACAGCATGTGCACTTCATCGATTAAGTACACCTTGAAGCGACCGCGAGCAGGCTTGTACTGCACGTTATCAAGTAATTCGCGCGTATCTTCGACTTTGGTTCGTGATGCCGCATCTATTTCTAAAAGATCAACAAAACGGCCTTGGTCAATCTCTCGGCAAGTATCACATTGGCCACAAGGTGTGGCCGTAATACCTGTTTCACAGTTTAACCCCTTGGCAAACAAGCGACCAATCGTCGTCTTGCCTACACCACGTGTACCGCTGAATAAATACGCATGGTGCAATCTATTTTGGGCCAACGCATTTTCTAGTGCAGTTAAGACATGTGCTTGTCCCACCACCTCATTAAATTTTGTTGGTCGCCATTTTCGCGCTAAGGCAAGATAACTCATGAGTACGTCCAGTTGATTAGCTTAGTGACCTTCAAATTCACAAATACTATAAACGTTCAGGCCCAAACCTTGTAAACGTTTGTCTCCGCCAATTTCAGGCAGGTTGATGACAAAAGCCGCGTGCTCAACTTCACCACCAAGCTGGCGGATCAATTTAGTCGTCGCTTCAATCGTACCACCCGTTGCTAGTAGATCATCCACCACCAGCACTTTATCACCTTGCTTGATCGCATCAACGTGAATTTCTAATGTGTCAGTACCGTATTCCAATTCGTAAGATTGGGCTAACGTTTCGCGTGGTAACTTACCCGGCTTACGTACAGGTACAAACCCCAAACCAAGCTCTAAAGCCAATGGCGCACCAAATAGGAAACCACGCGCTTCTGTACCCACAACTTTGGTAAAGCCCATGTCTTTATATTTTTCGACTAATAAAGCAATGGTTGCTTGATAGGCTTTTGCATCCTCTAGCAGGCTAGTTACATCACGAAACAAAATGCCAGGTTTTGGGTAGTTAGGGATGCTTTGAATGCTCGATTTGATCAAAGAGATAGTTTCGGTTGTCATAACTTACATTTACTTAGATTGGCTCTTCATTTCTCACGATACATTTACGTATCAGAATGATAGAGCGTGAGCTCTCAGCAACATAGATAAGCCACAATATCTTAGCCGCTGAAAAAACAAACGCCCATTCGAAGAATGGGCACACTTCCCCATAATGCTAGTGATTTTCTTGTTGGTTAGCAACCTGCTCATGAGTGGGAAGTCGAATAAACCAAGTGATCAGGACCACAAGCATAGTAAACAACATAATTTTGAGCCAAAAGTGCGGGACAACCCAGATGGAAAAAATAAAGCTTAGAATAATCCACAAACATCCCCGTTGTTTCACTTGCCGCGAAACAGCGCCATGTTGCTGCCAATTATCCAGTATTGGGCCTAGCGTCTGATGTTGATGCAACCAAGCATGAAAACGAGGGCTACTTCGTAAGAAGCAAGCGCTAGCAAGGAGTATGAAAGGTGTTGTGGGGAGTAGCGGTAAGAATATGCCTATCACACCTAACAGCAGGCAGAGCCCACCAGCCACCGTAAGAAGAAAATGACGAATATTGATGGTGAACTCCCAACGTACTATCCAACTCAGAAAGTTGAATAACCATTAAACACACGGATCCAAGTCAGTATTGCTGGCAATGTAGGGATCGAAAGTACGGCAATAAAGCCTAAAAAATAAAAAATGTTGTAAGGTTCTGTAAAATTCTGCTCTTCCATCATAACTTCTCTAGTGTTGGATGACTCCGTTCGTTTTTGGCACCATAAACAAAGTTAATGTAACGTAAACGAATTGGGTGATTGTTGTTCTAGACGCGAACTATACCTCAAACAAATCACCGCAAACACCGACTAAAGATAAGGTTATTAACTGCTGCCACCTTGATAAATATTGAGTTTGAAACTACTCGAACCTAAGCGATTAGTTGATAGCTGACAAGTTGAGTTGATCGGTAAATCTTTGGTGATAAAGTTTTTTAAACAGTTCTGCCCAAGGCTAACACCCGCGGCAATATGTTGAGTTAAGTAGCCATTTGACCATTGACTGTCGAGCCCAGCTGGCAGGATAGAGAGTGTACCTTCGCTTAAATCCGCAATACCGAATACCGCGTTGATTGGATTAGCACACTCTGAGCATTCAATACCTTTTTCCAGTATGTCGGCAAGGTCTTTCAGATCGGCACTGAAGCTTTTTAAGTTGCGAAGATAATCGTGAAACAGAGCACGAACGAGCAATGTTGAAGCCACACTATTTTCATAATGGGCATCTGAATCGACTAAGTAAAAGGCAAACTGCCCGTTCATCAACCACGCATAGTCAAATACCAGCGGCATCACATCCGCCGATTGTAAAAGACGGTAACTACACTTCCAACTACCTTGTGAAGTATCCTTTTCTGGTAATAACGCGTGCAGCAAATCTTTCGCGGTACTGGGGTTTTCTCGTAAATACTCCAGATGCCAATGCAACTCTTGTTCTTCTGGAATATCACCACCATCATCGACCCGGAACCATTGCGTCGAAAAATCGCGCTGATCAGATAAACGGCTAAACGTATCTTCGAGCGTACTTTCTATTGCACTGCTTAAATACTGGTGGTTACCAATCGGTTTAGGAAGAAAATCCTTAACACCAAATCGCAGCACTTTTGCAACATCAGCCATTTCATCAGTTGCAGAGACCACAATCAGTGGCAGCGAGGGATACTCAAGGCTCACCTCTTCAACAAACTCAATGCCGTTCAGTACTGGCATTGCTAAGTCACACACAACAAGGTCAGGCTCCGCATCTTTTAACTTGCGCAACCCCTCTAAGCCATTTTCAGCTTCAAGCACTTTATAGCCTTGAGCCGACAAATAACCACTGGTTATTCGCCTAAAAATTGGGTCATCATCAACGAGCATGATCAGTTTTTGCTCGACATGCTGATTATCTGAAGGTTTTTTCGCCAAGAACTCACTAGCCTGAATGTGAGATTTATACATAATCCTGCCTCACAATGCTTTTAAAAAGCAGTCATTTTATTGTTATAGGATAAATTGATAGGTTACTTTATAAAGTAGTCGCAAAATAAGATTTATACAAATGTTCCACTTTGTAACTCGGTTGCATACTATATATATGGGC
>NZ_CAWNHY010000134.1:0-4360 GCF_963874335.1 Vibrio sp. V10_P2A27P122
TATGTAGAAAATAATGGTAATGCTACGGTGGTTGTCGATAACCTTGAGCGGTGTGATGAAATAAATAAAAAGTGTACTCAAGTAGAAAAACTACACGTCTTACCCAAAGTAAAACGAGAGATTAGTTATGACGCTTACCCATCGATTGATTTTGATTTAATTGAGGGTAGTAAATCGACATTTAATAGAATAAATCTATAAATGTAATTTAAATAATAAGGAGAAATATAAAAATGAAATTAAATCGTATTATTACACTAATGGTATTTGCTAGTGGTTCCATTATGGCAGCTGAAACAGTGGAACATACTATTACTGTGACGGCGCAGATACCAAGTGAGAATTTCTATGTAACGCCAGTGGGTGATTGGATGAGCAGTACGCAGAAATTACAATTTAATCCTAACACCCAAAAGCTAGATACTTTGTCTCGTCAAATGGAAGTAAAAAGTACCATTGGCCCTATCAAGGGATATTTATTATATAAACCTGCTTTAAGCCGAGTTAATGGTAACGAGGAAATTGGTTTAACGGTTAATTTTGCTGGCGTAGCATTAACAACTGAATCACAAGATTTGTTGACTTTAGCCAATGTGCAAAACGGTAAAAAAGTTGGCTTTGAAGTTATACCCGATGCGGCGCCTAATAATGGTTATAAAGCGGGTAGCTATCAAGGTGTAATTAATATGGTGTTTGAATCGGAAGCTCCACCAGCTCCACCAGCTCCACAGGAGTAATATTAAATATTACTCAAGGTTTATTAATTTTAGGGGTGCCACACCCCTATTTTGTACCAATAAATAGTGTTTGTAATAATTATGGTTCGATATATCACACTCTTGCTTATGATATTCTCATACTCATCTTTTTCAACGGAGCCGATACCATTACTTAAACAATCTCTGCAGCTACCACAAGGCTTTAGAAATTATTTTTTCGGTACGCCGTTAATGGCAAATATTGTGATCGACAATAAGCAACTAGGTAGTGGTGAGTTAATATTAGGTAGGGACAGTACCGTGTATCTGCTTAACTTGTTGGATAGCTCTGAAAGTCAGTTCAATAAGCAAGAAAGAGAGCTGTGGCAACAGCAATTAGCAAAAAAGTTGCAATTAGGAGTGTGTAGTACGGATTGCTCTGCCAATATTTTAATGGTTCATTATAGCCTTGAGAATTCTCAACTTACAGTGGTGACTCGTCAGGTTGAACTGCAAAAGAGTGATAATAATTATCGCTCATTACCAGAAGAAAACTTAGGTTTGTTAGTGCGCAATCAGTTGCGCTTAACATCGGAAGGGCAAAACCAAACAGGGCTGTTAAACCTTCAATTAGAGGGAAATATTAGGTCGTGGACACTGTTTTCTGAAGGCGATATAACTAAAAGTGATTCTATTCAACAGACGATGAGACAAGCATATGCAGAGCAACTGGATGGTAAGTATTATACTCGTCTGGGCTATTTTGTTCCTGACTCACAAGGGCTTGTCCGCCAGCAGAACTATTTTGCGGCAACGGATATCAACATTATCGGTGCTATGTTTGGCAACTCAGATCTGCTGCGTAAGGAGCAGGGAGCGCCAAGTTTAGTGCCTATACAAATAACTACGTCTCGCCCCGGCGTGGCTGAGATCTATAAAAATGGTCAGCTACTGTATTCTCAATTAATTCAGTCAGGTTTGCAGGTGATCGATACTCGCGTTTTGCCTGCTGGTATCTATGAAGTTGAGATTCGCATACTAGAAGACGGACAAGAAACTCAAAGAAAAACAGAGATGGTGTACAAGCCATCAAGTTGGACTACACCAGAAGATCATTGGCGTTATAACCTTTATGCTGGTTGGCAGGTTCCTGTATGGGCGAGTTCTGAGGTGGATAATACAGAGCCAGCACTAACAGCGGGAGTTGAATTGAACCATTTACTGACACCTTCAATGATTGTTGGTTTTGGTCACCGTTATGCCAATAAACGTTTTCACCAGTCATTATCGCTAGATTGGAACATTACTCCTTCATTACGTTGGTTGAGTATGATGAATCACAGCGAAGGGATTGGTTGGGGATATAATGCACAAGGCATGATGACTTTGAATAGTATAAACATGGTGCTAGGGCATACCGCTCGACATATGAGTCATGATGACGCCTCAACCGCTTACTTTTCTATGCAGTACCCAATGTTACGTTGGGGAAGTGTTAATCTCTACCTTTCTAATCAGTCGGGACAAGGTTCAGGTGCGAACCTCAGTTGGAGCTATGCAGATCGATGGCAAGGTGAATGGGTAAACTGGGGCGTTACCCTATTTGATCGCCCTGGGGGTTTAAGTACCAATAGTGAAAGAGATAGAGGAGCAATGCTCTCTTTTTCACTCAGCCTTGGTTCCGGAAAACAATCTTTATCATTGGGTTTGGGGAGCCGTACCTCCCGCTCCGGCGAGCAAGATCAAGAGCTAAGTTTAAATTATCAGCAACAAACTGACTTTGGAATAGTAAAACAGATCAGCGCGGGAATGACTCAAGACCGATATGGCTCAGGCTTTTCCGGCTATGGACGTTACTCTGCCGACTGGGTTGATGGGGACGTATTTGTACAAAACTCCTCTTATAACCGGGATTGGTCGTATGGCATTAATATGGACAGTTCGTTTGCAATTAGCCGTAAAGGTAGCGCAATTGGAGCTGGAGGAATGCAGCAAGATGCAGCAATGATTTTGGATATTGAAACCGACACTCCTGATGCTCGTTTACGCGTTTCCGGTGATAACACTGCGTATTTAGTATTGGATAGTGGCCGACATTTAGTTCCCGTAGATGCTCTAGAAAATGGGACCTTACAACTAGATATGGCGGATCAATACGCTTCAACGTTAACTATTCGCCCGGCGGTTATTCCATATTACTTAAATCGAGGCGGTGTTAGTTATCATAAAGTACAGGTAGTAAAAACCGTGACGGTAATTGGCCGATTAGTGGATGAGTACCACCAAGCATTAGGAGGCGCGCAGGTCATTAATCATGTAGGCCGCACGGTCAGTGAGCCAGATGGATTTTTTGTGGTGGATGTTAGCTTAAAACAACCGAGCCTTACAATTGAGCGCCCTACGAAAAATACTTGCAAGCTTTCGCTTGGTGACTTCGATTTTTGGACAAAAAAAGAGACAATTTTGGTAGGGGACTTATTATGCAAATCCGATTCATTAGCACTACATTAATAATCAATCTTTGGGTTTTAATGATTTTAATATTAGTTTCAAATAATGCATCATCTGAAACCTTTAATGTAAATTCAGAGTATAAACCTGCCACTTATGACATTGAATATGGAGCTAATAATTTTAAAAATACAGATATTTGCACGATTGGGGATTATTTGTGTACATTTGGTGAGTATGTTCTCGGTTTACCAATAATCGCTTATCGTACGCCAAAAAATACAGGAAATAAAAGAGATGAACCTACATTTATAAAAATAAAACCTAAGAAAGTGATACTGAAACATAAGCTGAGTGGAGAACAGCAGGAGATGACATTAATTCCCACTGTTGTTGGGATGGAGGTTAGTGATTTGCGATATATCCCATCAACTAGTGATACGTGGAAGAACCTTAGAGCTGTTGAGGGAGACTGTGATTCTGCTAGATTTAGAGGTTATGGGTGGACTTATCGTGTTCAGTTTATTTTCGCAACTAAAAATGAAAACATGTCATCAGGCTGTAGTGTTTCGTTTAAGTATAACCCGCAATATGGTTATCGATTAAAGATAGAAAACGTTTATTTAGGATTCAGGCTGAAAACTCCTAATCCATTAAAAATGAAAAATGGCGATTATACGGGGACGTTAGATTTATTGATTTCACCTGAAGGTGATATCGATTTAGGAAATGGTAGTTACAGTGCCGCTCATACAATTAACTTTAAATTATCCGTTAAACATCAGATAAGAGTTGATTTTCCTCAGAGTAGTACAGAAATTACTCTTAAGCCTAATGATGGATGGGCCTCTGGAGGTAGAAATACTGAATTGAGTAATGACATTACCTATTCTTTATGGGCATCATCTAATGTTAACGTATCTCTTCGTTGTCAATATAAATTTAATGATGCATGTGGAATTAAAAATAAAAAAGGGCATACGGTAGGGTTAGATGTATTCAATATGGAAAATAGACATAATAAAACCTTATTGAAAGAGAGTACTCCTCTAGTTATAAATGTTACTAATCCTGTAATAGGAAATGAGAATAAAATTTTATTTAGAGTGAGTAATAGCTCAGTCACTAGTATGTTAAATTATCCAGGTAGTACCTATTCTGGTGATGTTACAATCATTTATGATGCATCCATATAGTTTATTGATATATAT
>NZ_CAWNHY010000135.1:0-4246 GCF_963874335.1 Vibrio sp. V10_P2A27P122
TCACCTTTATTAAATTTGAAGATAATATCATTACCCTCAGAGTAGACTTCCGAGCTGAGCTTTAATGCTTTTGCTTCGTTAATTTTTGATAGGTCAATATTAATGCCTTTGCCTTTTTGTAGTAATCCTCTGTCACCAATGACACTGAATTCTGAGAAAAGACGATAACCGTTGCAATCGTCCATATCACCACAATTAACGGTAAGATGATCAGAAACCACGGCCAGAATTGTTTATACCAAGGAGTTACCATAAAAAAGTTCTCAACAACAAAATAAAGAAGGCTTATTAAAAAGAGAAGAAAGACAGCCCTAATAAAGAGCTGCCTTTGTTGTGCAATTAGTTCTCTGTATTGCTTAAACTCCACACGTAAGCAGCAACCAGTTGAACTTTATCTTCACCGAGAATGTCATTCCAAGCAGGCATAACACCTGATCGTCCATGCATGACCGTTTGAGTAACATCGGCTCTTGAGTCACCAAATAACCAATCGTTATCAGTAAGATCAGGTGCTCCAAACGCAGGGTTACCTTTACCATCCGTACCATGACAAGCGGCGCAAACGACGAAGCGAGCTTTACCTGCTTCCGCTTCTCGAACGTTCACAGAACGCCCAGAAAGGCTTAGGGTATAACTCACCACTTCCTTCACACCTTGCTCACCAAGGACATCTTTCCAAGCTGGCATTTGTCCAATACGACCATGTCGGATAGTGGTCACAATCGCTTCTGGTTCACCACCATATAACCAAGCATTATCGGTTAGATTCGGAAAGCCTTTTTGACCACGAGCGTCAGAACCATGACACTGAGAGCAGTTTTGTAAGAATAAACGCTGACCAACCTTCAATGCATCAGAATCTGCTGCAATTTCAGGAATAGGGCGTAAATCCGAACCGCCGCCAGTATAAGCTAAGCGTTTAAATGCTTCACCAAAGTAGGTGTTTGCGTCATCTAACTCTTTTGCATACTGTACTAACACTTTATTGTTTTGCGCATTTGCAATCGAGGCTTTGGACTCATCAAGAGAGCGAATGGTTTGATCTGAACTTTGCCAACCAAGTACACCTTTAAAACTACCTAACCCAGGATAGAGGGTCAGATAGATAGCGGCAAAAATAAACGTACTAATAAAAAGATAGGTCCACCATTTAGGCAGAGGGTTGTTGAGCTCACGAATACCATCGTATTCATGGCCCATATCCGAGCCTTCTTCCACTCCCATTTTGTCTTTTAAACACCAAACGAGCAGAATCGCACAGCCCAGCAAAGTTCCCACCGTAATGATGATGACCCATAGACTCCAAAATGTCGTCATTGTTTAGTCACTCCTTGTTCCTTAGAGGATTTGGGCTGTTCATCGGCAAAAATGAGGTTAGCCGCTTCATCGAAACGAGCTTTACGGTTTTTGCCATAGGCCCACCACACTACGCCTATAAAACAGACGAACAGCACTATGGTCCAAATACTGTGAATAGTACCGATATCCATAACTACCCCTTACTTCATTGCGTGACCAAGAGATTGAAGATAAGAAATGATTGCATCCATTTCTGATTTCCCTTCGACATCTTTTGCTGCATTCGCGATTTGTTCATCGGTATACGGCACACCAAACTGATTACGGAATAATTCAAGTTTGCTTTGCGTAAGCTTGCCGTCCAACACATTTTTTGCTAGCCAAGGAAAACCGGGCATGTTTGATTCAGGAACCAGTTCGCGAGGATTAGTCAAGTGAACTCGATGCCATTCATCAGAATAACGACCACCAACACGAGCCAAATCAGGCCCAGTCCGCTTCGAACCCCACACAAATGGATGCTCCCAAACACTTTCACCAGCCACCGAATAATGACCATAACGCTCCGTTTCGGAACGGAATGGGCGAATCATTTGGCTATGGCAAACGTTACAACCTTCGCGAATATAGATATCACGGCCTTCAAGTTGCAGCGCAGTGTAGGGCTTAAGATTTTCAACAGGCTCAGTAGTTTGCTTTTGGAAAATCAATGGCGTGATTTCAACCAAGGCTCCCCAACTGATGGCAAAAATAATGAAAATAGCCAGTAAACCGACATTACGTTCGATGATTTCATGGCGATTATTAGAACTCATTCTTTCATCTCCTTATGCCGGTTGAGGAATAGCTTTTAAGCTATTATCTGGTGCAAAAACCGTTTTATACGTGTTGTAAGCCATCAGGAACATACCTGCTAAGAAGATAAATCCACCAATGAATCGAACGGTATAGAATGGGTAAGAGGCTTGGACAGACTCAACAAAACTGTACGTTAACGTACCGTCAGAGTTAACAGCACGCCACATCAAGCCCTGCATAACACCTGAAATCCACATCGCAACGATGTAGAGCACCGTACCAATAGTCGCTAACCAGAAGTGAGCATTGATCAGACCAACAGAGTACATACGCTCTTGGTTAAATAGGCGAGGAATTAAATGGTATACCGAACCAATCGACACCATTGCCACCCAGCCTAGAGCTCCAGAATGCACGTGACCAATGGTCCAGTCGGTGTAGTGTGACAGTGCGTTAACTGTCTTAATCGACATCATTGGTCCTTCAAACGTAGACATTCCGTAGAATGACAATGAAACGATGAGGAATCGTAAGATTGGGTCATAGCGCAGTTTATGCCAAGCACCAGATAACGTCATGATCCCGTTGATCATCCCGCCCCATGAAGGAGCAAACAACACTAACGACATCACCATGCCAAGTGACTGAGTCCAGTCAGGCAGAGCAGTGTAGTGTAAATGGTGCGGACCAGCCCAAATGTAAAGAGAGATCAAAGCCCAAAAGTGAACAATCGATAAACGGTATGAATAAACAGGGCGTTCAGCTTGTTTTGGTACAAAGTAATACATCATACCAAGGAAGCCGGCAGTAAGCAGGAAACCCACCGCATTATGACCGTACCACCACTGAACCATAGCATCCACCGCCCCAGCGTAAACTGAATACGATTTACCCATAGAAACAGGGATTGCCATGCTATTTACAATATGTAATACAGCAACAGTAAGGATAAAAGCTCCGAAGAACCAGTTTGCCACATAGATATGTGCCGTCTTACGTTTGACGAGTGTTCCAAAAAACACTACCGCATAAGATACCCATACAAGAGCAATGGCGATATCAATTGGCCATTCTAATTCCGCGTATTCTTTACCGGAGGTATAACCCAAAGGTAAAGTTATTGCTGCAGATAAAATAATGGCTTGCCATCCCCAAAAGGTGAAGGGCACAAGAGGACCACCAAATAGACGAGTTTGACAAGTACGCTGAACAACATAATAAGATGTTGCAAAGAGGGCACTTGTACCAAACGCAAAAATAACCGCATTAGTATGCAGAGGACGTAAGCGACTGTACGTCAACCACGGCGTATCAAAGTTTAGCTGTGGCCAAACTAATTGAGCGGCAATCAAAACACCTACAGCCATACCAACAATACCCCAGAGAATAGTCACTAAGGTAAATTGCCGAACAACTGTATAGTTGTAGTTTTGTTCAAGCTGCTTTTCTTGGCTCATTTGCATGCTTCCAATTTCTAATTAACTACACTTTACTTCCAACACGACACATGTCGTAATGCCCCCCAAATCCACAATAGAAATACTGCTTTATCATAACGTTACTATCTATTGCTGACTTTAAAAAAAAGTGGCATTTTCAACCGTCAACTATACTGCAATTAACAATTCAATGACAGAGTAGTAACCTTACAGTTGTTCAGGATTTGGCCTTTTATTTCAAAACTTTGAAGTTTGTTACACGAGGAAGAAAGCATCATGGCTTCAGAAAAGCTTACAAAACACAGGTTTGCTCAAATACTAATCACATTACTCATTCTTTTGGTCGCTTTTTTCTGGAGGACTTTTTCTTATCAAAACGTCGACATGACGAGCTGCACTCCAACGCCAAATTGTTCTGTATTTGTAAATGAACAGGAAATTATAGTGATTAAAGATGATAAAAACCCAAATCAATACATAATTGGGCCACGAATTCCTGAACTAGAAATACATACAAATGGAACACTTATTCAACATTCCGACCACTGGATAATCCAACCAAATTCACCCAATAAACCTATAACTTTCAAGATAATTGGAAAAAGATCCTCGATATAAACTCTTACAAAAATAAAACATGAACCCAATCTGGTTCTTGGATTGATCAGCATAAATAATAACTAGAATGAAATCTTCGATTATCAGACTAG
>NZ_CAWNHY010000136.1:0-4206 GCF_963874335.1 Vibrio sp. V10_P2A27P122
GTCAAGGCGGATGACGTAGCCTCGTTAGTTGCATTAATTAAAGAAATCCAGCCTGATCTTGTGATCAACGCTGGCCCTCCTTGGGTAAACGTGCCAATCATGGAAGCATGTTATCAAGCCAAGGTTTCCTATCTAGATACATCGGTTGCTGTTGACCTTTGCTCTGAAGGTCAACAAGTGCCTGAAGCGTATGATCCTCAATGGGCATTTCGTGAAAAATTTAAGCAAGCAGACATTACCGCTATTCTCGGTGCTGGTTTTGATCCGGGCGTGGTTAGCGTGTTTGCCGCGTATGCGGTGAAGCACCTCTTTGACGAAATCGACAGTATTGATGTGATGGACATTAATGCAGGCGATCACGGCAAAAAATTTGCGACTAACTTTGATCCAGAAACCAATATGTTAGAGATTCAAGGCGACTCTTTCTATTGGGAAGAAGGGCAGTGGCAGCGTGTTCCTTGCCATTCACGAATGCTAGAATTTGATTTTCCTCAGTGCGGCCAGCACAAGGTGTACTCCATGTCGCACGATGAAGTGCGTTCGATGAAAGAGTTTATTCCGGCCAAACGTATTGAATTTTGGATGGGTTTTGGCGATCGTTATCTCAACTATTTCAATTGCATGCGTGATATTGGTTTATTGAGTCCAAACCCATTGACGCTGCAAGATGGTACTGTGGTTCAACCACTTCAAGTGCTTAAAGCGATGCTGCCAGACCCAACCTCTTTGGCTCCTGGCTACAAAGGCCTGACTTGTATTGGTACTTGGGTGCAAGGTTGGAAGGATGGTAAACAGCGCAGTGTCTTTATCTACAATAATGCAGACCATGAAGTGGCATACCATGATGTAGAGCACCAAGCCATCGCTTACACCACGGGCGTTCCTGCCATTACTGCGGCATTGCAGTATTTCCAAGGGCATTGGGCACAAGCGGGCGTGTTTAACTTAGAGCAGCTTGACCCTGATCTGTTTTTAGAAACGATGCCGAAATTAGGTTTGGATTGGCATGTTCAAGAGCTCGATATCGGGCAACCAGAGATTAAAATTCTAAAATAAGAGTTTTCGATAGTTAAGCCGATGCAGATGTGTCGGCTTTCTTCAATTTGAGAGTGATAAATAGATGCAAAAAAGCGAACTCCAAACGCCCTATTTTATGATTGATGAATCACAGTTGATCGCGAACCTAGAAATCGCGAAGCAGCTCAAAGAGATGTCGGGCGTCAAACTCGTCTTGGCTTTAAAATGCTTCTCTACTTGGGGAGTGTTTGACATCATCAAACCTTACCTAGATGGCACCACCAGCAGTGGCCCATTTGAAGTAAAATTAGGTTACGAAACGTTTGGTGGTGAAACACACGCCTATAGCGTTGGCTACAGTGAAGCTGATGTTAAAGAAGTGGCCGATATTTGCGACAAAATGATTTTTAATTCGCAATCCCAGTTGGCCGCTTACCGTCATTTAGTTGAAGGCAAGGCGTCATTGGGTTTACGTTTAAACCCCGGCGTGAGTTACGCTGGGCAAGATCTTGCCAATCCCGCACGTCAGTTTTCTCGTTTAGGTGTTCAAACAGACCATATTGATAACTCAGTGTTCGATACTATCAATGGCGTGATGTTCCATATGAACTGTGAGAACAAAGATGCTGATGCGTTCATTGCGTTATTAGATTCGATCTCTGAGCGTTTTGGCCAATATCTGGATAAGTTAGATTGGGTCAGCCTAGGCGGTGGTGTGTTCTTCACTTGGCCTGGTTATCCGCTAGAAAAATTAGCATTAGCGCTTAAGGCCTTTTCAGAAAAGCATCAGGTTCAGCTTTATCTTGAACCGGGTGAGGCGATCATCACGAAAACGGCTGATTTAGTGGTGACTGTCGTCGATATCGTTGAAAATGGCATGAAAACAGCGATTGTTGATTCGGCAACTGAAGCGCATCGTTTAGACACACTGATTTACAAAGAGCCAGCGGCTATCTTAGAAGCGAGTGCGAACGGTGAACATGAGTATGTCATTGGCTCGTGTTCTTGCTTAGCGGGTGATCAATTTTGCGTGGCTTCATTTGAACAGCCATTATCGATTGGTCAGCGGTTGCATATCATGGATAGCGCGGGCTATACCATGGTGAAATTGAATTGGTTTAATGGCCTTAAAATGCCTTCCGTGTATTGTCAACGCAGTACAGGAGAGCTTCAGAAACTGAATGAATTTGGCTATGAAGACTTTAAACGTTCATTATCTCAATGGTCGGTAAACTGATGACAATAGGCCTCACCATACAGTGGGTGAGGCCTATTTTTGTAAAATCACACCTTAGAGTTTAAAGCTTTTCATTCTTTCGTCTAATTGGCGTGAAAGAGCGGCCAAGGTTTCACTCTCTTCTGCCAAATAGTTTGCCGATTGTGACATCTCCAATGCTGAATCGTTAATGCCACTGACGTTACGGTTCATTTCTTCGGCCACTGCACTTTGTTCTTCTGCCGCAGTGGCGATTTGAATTGCTTTATCACTCACATGCTGAATATGACTGACGATCAAGGAAAGATCGCTGCCTGCATTTTCTGCCCGCTCCACACTGTTATAAGCGAGATCTTGGCTTTTTTGCATCGCGTTTGATGTACTAACGGCCAGTTGCTGTAAGCGGTTAATGGTGGTTTGGATTTGGTCAGTGGAATGATGAGTACGGCTAGCTAAATTTCTGACCTCGTCGGCGACCACTGCGAATCCTCTACCTTGTTCTCCAGCACGTGCGGCTTCAATCGCTGCATTTAGCGCAAGTAAATTAGTTTGTTCAGAAATGCCGCTGATCACTGTGGTAACTTCACTGATTTGCATCACGCCTTCTTTGAGTTTGTGCACTTGCTCAGTGGCCACTTCCAGCTCTTTTGAGAGCGCTTTAATGCTGTCCACACTGGAATGTACGTCTTTATCGCCTAAGCCGGCTTCTTTGCTGGCATCCAATGTGTCTCTTGCTGTCTCTTCTGCATGGCCTGCAACATCGGCAACTGTCGCACTCATTTCATTCATCGCGGTTGCGAGCTGGCTTAATTGGTCACGTTGGCTGGTCACCGCTTGGCTAGTTTCTTCCGCAGAAGAAGCGATGCGAATGGCGGCCTCTGCAAGCAGGTTTGCTGAGGTGACCGACTCGGTTAATGCTAAACGCACTGCGCTTACACTGTCATTGATACGACATGCCACAATGCCAATCTCATCTTCTCCCATTACTGGGACTTGTGCGGTTAAATCGCCGCTTGCCACTTTTTTCATGACTTCTTTAATTGACTCTAACGGCATAATGATGGCTCGGCTGATGACCACCCCAAGCGTTGCCATCACAAACACAACTGCCAATGTCGCTCCTCCCATCTTGAGGATCTGTTTGTTGATCGCCTCTTCAATGTCATTGATGAGCATGCCTGAGCCGATAATCCAATGCCACGGCGCAAACCCGTGGACTGCCGATAATTTCTCTGCGGGTGTTCCACTGTTAGTCTGCCAAGGATATGTCAACGTGCCTTGTTGACCATTTTTGCCAAGTTCAACCATAGTGAACCAAAACTCGCCTTGTGTATCTTTTCCTGGGCTTCCCATCTGTTTGCCAACCAAATCAGTGCGAATCGGATGGGCAATGGTGTAACGAGACTCATCGATAGCAAAAAGATAGTTGTTGCTGTCAAAACGTGTGTTGTTGATGAGTATCTTCGCTTGTGATTTAGCTTCGTCTTCGGGGAGTGTTTTCTGAAGGTGTGAGATTTGTGAGAGGAGAGTATCGATAACTGCGTTCAACCTCGCTTCACGCTCTACGACTAAGTTACTTCTCAGCGCGCTAGTTGCAATGAACAGTAAGCTCAATAAGCCAACAATTGCAACCGCGATAATAGCGGTCAGCTTGTAGCTGACCTTAATATTTTCAAGCTTCAACATGACGTTACCACCATTAAAACAACCCAACCTTATTGCTGGGCATATTGGTTTACCTGTTGTACTTGAGGTTACCGTGATGTTGGTTACGTTTGATTGCCAGAGTCACAAGGTTTGTTAATGCTCATTAGTAATCATCCGTTTATCCATCTGACGGCGTCTTCAAGTTATTCGGCATCTAGGATTTGCAGGCTTAGATTAATTATGGTTACCCGCTCTCTAATATTGGAATATGGTCGTCATTTCGCGAATGCAATTAGTTGATTTTGTTAACTGAATCACAACTTTAA
>NZ_CAWNHY010000137.1:0-4184 GCF_963874335.1 Vibrio sp. V10_P2A27P122
AAAAGCTCACCACATTTCGTGGTGGGAAATCGGGGGGTGGTTTCGTGTTATCCGTTTAATACTGACGGGCTGTCGTTAATACTTGCTTAATGTCATTCGCGGCTTGCTCAATCTCTGGTTTATCTGCCACTTGAGCAGTACCACAGCGCCACCAGGCTTCATAACCATGGGTCATGGTTTTGGGTAACACTTTGATATCAATCAGGGTCGATACCGTCTGTTTTTTTGCCTCTTCAAGCGCGCTGATCAGTTGCTCTTCGTTGTTAACTCGATAGGCTCGACATCCATAACTTTCGGCGTTCATAGCAAAATCCACCGGAACTAATGGCCCGGTCAAAGTGTTTGTTTTCGGATCTCGAAAGCGGTTTTCCGTTCCAAAACTGCCCATCCCTTGGCTCATTTGTAAGTTATTGATACACCCAAAAGCGGCATTATCAAACAAAATTACGTTGATCTTCACCCCTTCTTGAATAGATGTTTGTAATTCAGAATGCAGCATCATGTAAGAGCCATCGCCTAATAAGGTATAAACGGGTTGATCAGGACAAGCGATCTTCGCCCCCACGGCAGCCCCAATTTCATATCCCATACAGGAGAACCCATACTCCATATGGTAAGTGTCAGGTACCTTCGGTTGCCATAGCCGTTGTAAATCACCCGGTAACGAACCTGCAGCCCCGACCACAATCGCATCATCTTCTAAGTGTTGATCCAACAAACCTAAAACACGGGTTTGCGTTAACTCAGTATTGAGATCTTCTCGATACTCACACAATTCATCATCAAAATGCCCTTCCACCTCAGGTTGGTATTCTTGCCCAACTTGGGTCGTAAACAAACGCGCTACTTCTTCTCGCCACAGTGTTTTCGCTTGTTTGATCTCATTGTGGTAACCACTGGTGTAGCCAGCCTGAATTAAGTGGCTTGCTATCACTCCAAGGGCTGATTTTGCATCCGCTACCACCGCAGTGGCATCAAGTTTACTGGCATCAAATTCCGACACATTGATGGTTAAAAAATCGACGTCTGGATGTTGAAATAATGATTTAGAAGCCGTCGTAAAATCGGTAAATCGGGTGCCTACACCAATCACCAAGTCGGCTTCTTTCGCAATGAGGTTAGCAGCCAAACCGCCCGTTGTACCAATGCCACCTAAATTAAGGGCATGATCATACACAATGGCGCTTTTCCCTGCCTGAGTTTCACCAAAAGGAATATGAAAGGTTTCGGCAAATTGACGAAATGCTTCGTGAGCTTCTGAATATCGAACCCCACCGCCACAGATAAGTAGTGGTTTTTTCTTCATCATGATTAAGCGAACCGCCTCATCAATCATTGCGTCAGTCGCAGGTCGGCGATCAATACGATGCACTCTTTTTTTAAAGAAATATTCTGGAAAATCATATGCTTCCCCTTGTACATCTTGGGGTAAACAGATGGTGACCGCACCAGTATCGGCAGGGTCGGTCAAAACGCGCATGGCATGTATCATCGCAGACATCAATTGCTCAGGGCGATTGATACGATCCCAATAACGAGAAACGGGTTTAAAGCAATCATTGGTGCTGATTGAAGCATCATAGTATTGCTCAACTTGTTGAAGCACCGGATCTGGTTGCCGACAAGCAAAAATGTCACCCGGTAAGAAGAGTACAGGAATTCGGTTTGCGGTTGCCGTTGCTGCTGCCGTGATCATATTGGCAGCACCGGGGCCAACAGATGAAGTCACCGCATAAATTTTCTTGCGTTTATGCTGTTTAGCAAACCCCATTGCAATATGTGCCATCCCTTGTTCATTACACCCTTGGTGAACAATCAAATCTCCTGAATCTTGTTCCAATGCTTGCCCAAGTCCGACCACATTGCCATGACCAAAAATCGTCAACACACCATGAATAAATTTGTGTTGCTGGCCATCAAACTCAACGTATTGTTGGTTCATAAATTTGACCAGCGCCTGCGCTGTTGTCATTCTTATTGTCTTCATCACCCGATCATCTCCAAAATTCGCTAAGAGTGTTCCATCACTGCTCTCGTTACTTACCGCAATCCTGTTATTTCTTGAAATTACTATATGAAATATAAATTTCACTTCAATTTATATTTAGAATAAATTTAACTTTTGTGATCGGAGTACAATTGTCAAAATTAAACGTGGATTTCTTAATGTTGCTAGTTTTTCTCATGAACTCACCTTGAAAATGAAACATTTATTTCATAAAATTAATAATTGAAAACTTAAACTCATTTCAACCAGAAGCAAGTCATGAAGAACAAACCACACTTAGATGACGAGAATACACCGGGGAAATGGGCTTGCTAACAACTGAGGAACATAGCATGTCTACACTGTTATCAAAGTATAAAGCGCCAGATAAAATGGGGTGTACGCAAAAAATAACCCCTGAGAATGCGGGCTGGGAATATGTTGGATTTGAAGTTTATGAATTGAAAACAGGGCAAAAACTAGTTCTACCTGCATCAAGTAATGAACTCTGCTTAGTTCTGGTCGCGGGCAAAGCAAGCATAAGAGCAGAAACAGCGAGTTTTGAAAACGTCGGTGAACGGATGAACCCTTTTGAACGAAAAAAACCATACGCTGTTTATGTTTCCGCTCAGGAAGGTTGTGAGGTTGAAGCATTAACGCCACTAGAATTGGCCGTCTGTAAAGCACCGGGTAAAGGAACCTATGCCACTCGGTTAATTACACCAAAAGATATCCAAGCCGAAGCACGAGGCCAAGGTAATAACCGACGCTATGTACATAACATATTACCTGATGATGTACCCGCAGATAGCTTATTGGTCGTGGAAGTGTTTACTGATGAAGGTTGCACTAGTTCCTATCCAAGCCATAAGCACGATCAATCTAACGAACCTCATGAAACGTATTTAGAAGAAACTTACTACCATCGCCTTAACCCCAGCCAAGGTTTTTGCTTACAGCGTGTTTATACCGATGATCGATCTTTAGATGAATCGATGGCGGTTTATGATAAAGATGTGGTCAAAGCCCCAAAAGGTTATCACCCTGTAGCGACCATTGCCGGTTACGACAACTATTACTTAAATGTCATGGCTGGCCCTTCAAGAAAATGGTGCTTCACTTGGGAGCCAGGCCATGAATGGGTCAATGGTCCAGTTTATAGGGCCAAACATGCTTAGTTGGGTATTTTGATTGATATAAAAACGTCAGCACTGATTGCTGACGTTTTTTATGCTAAGGATAAATCCGCTACTTACTCTTTGTTTGCAGAATCATGAAAAGCGAGCGATACAGCAAGAGTTTGAGCTAAACATAAGGAAGCTGCTTGAGAGCGAAATGCATCCACCTTTGCTTCTTTCACCACAAAGCAGACATCACTCGATGAGGCTAATGGGCTAATTTGACTATCGGTAATGATAATTTGCTGAATCGCAGAACCAACTAATGATTCACTGATTGTGGTCGTTTCTTTTGCATAAGGTGAGAAGCTGATCACAATCAATACATCACTCCCTTCAATGGTACTCATCTGCTCTTTAAACATGCCCCCCAATCCATCAATTAGGAAAGCACGCTTGTTTAAGTGACGCAATGCATAAACAAGATACGATGAAACAGAAAATGAACGACCTAAACCCACCACATAGATATTCTTTGCCTGAGCGAGAATCTCAACCGCGCTATCCAAATATTCAACCGGGGTTTGCGCCGCTAACTGATGCATAGCATTGCTATTTGCTCGTGCAAACTCTCGTAGAATATCCATCGGGCGTTCTGGTGGCGTGGTATCCCCTTTCATTTCTTTCAATAACCGAACACGATCCGTATAGCTGGACGTCTCTTCTAATAAATTACTGCGAAATAGTTGTTTCATTTCATTGAAGCCACTGTAACCAAAAGCATTGGCAAAGCGGATCAAGGTTGACGGTGGAACATTCGCTTGATCAGCAATAGCGGAAACCGTTTCAAAAGCGATACTATTTTTATTATCTAAGACATAAGCAGCCACTTGTTGCAATCTTTTGCTAAGTTCACCATAACGAGTACGGATTTGATCTTCTAGTTCACTTAAGGTTGTTGCTGATAACATCCCAACACTCCAATCTTCTCTTTTAGACAATCTTATTCAAAAGAAAGTAATAATGAAATTTTTTTTCTGTTTTTATTCAAATAAAGTAAAAAAATTGGATCAAAAACG
>NZ_CAWNHY010000138.1:0-4175 GCF_963874335.1 Vibrio sp. V10_P2A27P122
GTAGAATACTTTGTTAGTTTAGCTTAAAAAACTGATAATATGCTCAATAATTTTTGTGATTTAAAATAAAAAGCCGCTCAGAGGCGGCCTTTTAGCTAATTTGTGAAATAAAATGCTGTTACTTAGCCTGTGTTACGCATTCCTGCTGCAATACCCGCGATAGTCACCATTAAGGCTTCTTCTAACTCTGCTGGTGCGGTTTCGGTTTGGCGGGTGCGGTACAACAGCTCTGCTTGCAGCATATTTAATGGCTCAACATAGATATTGCGCAAACGGATTGACTCTTGACCCCAAGGATCGCTTTGCATTAAGTTCTCATTGTTTTCTACATTTAACACCGCTTTGATGTCTTTCTGTAATTGAGAACGCAAACGCTCACCGAGCGGGCGTAACGATTCATCGACTAAGCGTTCATCGTAATAGCGTGAGATTTCAATGTTGCACTTGGAGTAAACCATCTCTAGCATGCCCAAACGCGTTGAGAAAAATGGCCATTCACGGCACATCTCTTCCAGCAGTGCTTGGTGTCCTTTATCGATAGAAAACTGAATTGCTTCTCCCGCACCTAGCCAGGCTGGTAGCACGAGGCGGTTTTGGCTCCAAGAGAAGATCCACGGGATTGCACGTAAGCTTTCGACCCCACCATTAGGGTTGCGTTTAGCCGGACGTGAACCGAGCGGTAATTTACCCAGCTCTAGCTCTGGCGTTGCTTGGCGGAAGTACGGGACAAAGTCCGGCTCGCCGCGAACAATATGGCGATACGCTTCGCAAGAGACCTCAGACAATACCTCCATTAAGTCGCGCCAATCTTGTTTTGGCTCTGGTGGTGGCAGCAGGTTCGCTTCTAAAATGGCGCTGGCGTACATCGTAAAACTATTGACCGCTACTTCTGGTAGACCAAGTTTAAAGCGGATCATTTCGCCTTGCTCCGTCACACGCAAGCCACCCTTTAAGCTTTTGGGTGGTTGTGAAAGCAGTGCCGCATGTGCTGGAGCACCCCCGCGACCAATGGTGCCGCCACGTCCATGGAATAGTGTCAGTTCAATTCCGGCCTCTTCACTGACATTAACCAAAGCTTCCATTGCGCTGTATTGCGCCCAACCGGCGGACATTACACCTGCATCTTTAGCGGAATCAGAGTAACCAATCATCACCATCTGGTGGTTTTGAATAAAGCCACGATAGAGATCAATGCCCATTAGTTGGCGGATCACCGTTTCTGCGTTGTTTAAATCATCCAAAGTTTCGAACAGTGGACAAACGTCCATGCGATAAGGACAGCCACACTCTTGCAACAATAGATGTACGGCAAGTACATCTGATGCGGTACGAGCCATCGAAATCACATAAGCACCAAAGGCTTCGCGAGGCTGAGAAGCAACGATTTTACAGGTGTCGATCACCTCTTGTACCGCTTCTGAAGGCTGCCAGTCACGAGGTAACAAAGGACGTTTTGAGCTCAACTCATTGGTGAGAAACGCAATTTTGTCTTGCTCGCTCCACTGGTCATAATCACCAATGCCTAAATAACGGGTGAGCTCGGAGATCACATCAGAGTGGCGAGTGCTCTCTTGGCGAATGTCCAAACGCACAAGATGCACGCCGAACGCTTTAATCCGGCGCAGAGTATCAAGCAGCGAGCCATCGGCAATGACGCCCATGCCGCATTGATGTAAAGATTGGTAGCAGGCATAAAGCGGTTCCCACAACTGTGCGATATTTTGCAGTGGTGCTTTGCGTGCCAGTTGTTGGCCATTGATCTTGGCATCCAACACTTCCAGTGTTTCGCTGAGTAGTTCACGCAGGCGTTTGAGAATAGCGCGATAAGGTTCGTGTTCATCTATGCCAGCCAAATCGCGTAGCGCGTCACTGCATTTGGTCATCGACAATTCGCTGACCAGCTCATTGATATCACCTAGGTAGAGATCGGCCGCTTTCCAGCGAGAAAGCAGCATTACTTCACGGGTGATTTTATGAGTCACAAAGGGGTTACCATCACGGTCGCCGCCCATCCACGAAGAAAAATGCACAGGGCGTGCATCAATTGGTAGCCCTTCACCTAAGTAGTTGGTGAGGTGCTCATCAAATTCACGAAGAAAATCAGGCACGGCTTGCCATAGAGAATTTTCCACCACCGCAAAGCCCCATTTTGCTTCATCCAGTGGCGTAGGGCGCTGCTTACGAATCACATCTGAATGCCAGCTTTGCGCGATCAACTGTTCTAAACGGCGTTCGGTTTTTTGGCGCTCTTTAAATGAAAGATCACTGAGTTCAAGCTTGGAGAGACACTCGTTAATTTTCACCAGCTTGTTGATCATCGTGCGGCGTGTAATTTCGGTTGGGTGAGCCGTTAGCACTAACTCGATATTGAGATCGCGTACCGCTTGAGCAGCATCCAATTTACTGATTTTATTTTGATTCAGTTTAGTAAACAGTAAATTAATCGCATCAGGCTCACACACATGTTCTTCACAGTGACGTGAAATGGTGTGGTACTGCTCGGCCATGTTGGTTAAGTTAAGAAATTGGTTGAATGCCCGCGCTACTGGGGTGAGCTGTTCGTTGGGAAGGTTTTTGATCTCTTCAACCAAGCTGTCTCGGTCGGCTTGATTGCCATTACGGGCTGATTTTGAAAGTTTTCGGATGGTTTCCACTTTCTCTAAGATAACGTCACCATGGGCGTCCTGAATGGTGTTGCCCAGCAAACGGCCAAGCATGCTCACGTTACTTTTGAGCGCAGCGTATTTTTCGTTCATTGTCATCCTGCCTTGTAAAAAAATTACATCCATTGTTCCTTGCTAAGTACACAATCTAGCGAAAAGATCCCTGTAGAGTCAAATAAAGCCGACTATTTTTACGATTATTGCTGAATGTTATTGAACGTGATCATTTGGTGAATAATTGGCGTAAATTACTGAAATTTTATTACAAAAATGCCCGACCGTAGAAACGCTGTCAGGCATTTATCGCTTGAGTAAGCTTGGTAGGCTAGAAGCAGTATTTATACATTGCTTTGGACAAAATCGAGATGGTTGGATCAATAAATTCAAACGCTAGGAATTCATCCGGTTGATGCGCTTGATCGATCGAACCTGGGCCGAGTACCAGTGTTGGGCATAATTGTTGTAAGAACGGTGCTTCAGTACAGTAATTCACGGTTTGTGAAGCGGTATTGCAAATCTCTTCAATGTTGCCAATAAAGGGGTGATCATGCTGACATTCATAACCCGGAATCGCATCATGCAGCGCGGTAATCTCAATGCGGCCGGGCCATTTTGCACTGACTTCATTCAGTGCACTGCGCAGCAAGTTATCGAGCCCATCTAGACTCATGCCGGGCAGCGGGCGCACATCGTAATGCAATTCGCAGCAGCCACAAATGCGGTTTGGACTATCGCCACCGTGGATATGACCGAGGTTCAAAGTCGGGTGAGGAATGGCAAAGCCTGGGTGATGGTACTCTTTGATCAATTTGTCGCGCAGTTGCATTAACGCGAACAGCACTTCATGCATGATTTCGATGGCATTTACGCCCAGAGCAGGATCAGAAGAGTGGCCCGATTTTCCTGTCACTCGAATAGCGTTGGCTACGTGGCCTTTATGGCCGCGGATGGGCACAAGGCTAGTCGGCTCACCAATAATGCAGTAATCCGGTTGAAATGGTGCATGTTCAGTGAAATGACGTGCGCCGAGCATGGTGGTTTCTTCATCACAGGTCGCCAACACATACAGCGGTTTACTCTGTTTACTCCAATCGACTTTTTTCACCGCTTCGTAGATAAAAGCAAAAAAGCCTTTCATGTCTGCCGTGCCTAAGCCATAGAAACGATCATTGGCTTGCGTTAACGCGTGTGGTTCAAAATTCCAACGTCCTTCGTCAAATGGAACGGTATCACTGTGCCCCGCGAGCAGTAGGCCACCTTCGCCGCAACCTTTCTTCGCCACTAAATTGTATTTTCCCGGCGCGACTTCAATGGTGTCGACTACAAACCCTAAGCTGGAAAACCAGCTTGCCAATTTATCAATCACATTCTGGTTACCTTCGTCCCAACGAGCATCTGTGGAGCTGATGGAAGAGGTTGAAATCAGACCTTGGTAAACCTCAAGAAAACTGGGTAATTGCATATTATCTTTGCTCCTAGTATTGACAGAGTAATTGCGAGAAGGTAAAACAC
>NZ_CAWNHY010000139.1:0-4173 GCF_963874335.1 Vibrio sp. V10_P2A27P122
GATTTTATCTGATGAACGCGTTGATCACGCAACAAGGCAGCCATAAATAGCTCAACGCATTATAAGAAGTTATAAAGTGAACGAGAAAGACGAAGCCGTTCCAGTTCGCCTTTCTTAGTTCATTTTTTCTTTGTTCTTTCTTTGTTGGTTTTTTCTTTGGATCCTATTGAGAGATACCCGCCAATTTCAGCAATACCGCTTCTAGTTGATCCCATGGCATGAGCTGTGAGTCAATCACTTCTAAGCGTGATTCAAACCCTTCTAAGCTCATCTCATTCACTGAAACGACTCCTTGGTTGATGTTGAAGGCGTAACATCCTTTATCGGTATTGACGACCGCCTTAACACGCTCAGCGGTCAGGGCACTCAGCATAGAAAAAAGCTCATCAAAATCAAAATGGTATTCAGCGCCGATTAACCAACCACAACTGAAATAACCTTGGCCCCGATTTTCTTTGCGCACAAACGCTTTACCCGGCTGTAACACAAACTGTGGTTCTAACGAAGCATGATGATGGTGATGCGCTTCAATATGAGTAGAAGCTGCGCCGTGAAGACGTTCAATATCTAATAATTCTAAAGGCAACTCACCTTGCTTGACTAACTTGCTAAAAATCTTCGCGGGTGATTGATCAGTCACCCAGTCATTAAACGCATCCACATCAGCACTAGTGCATTGATCCACTTTATTGCCAATCACCACATCACCACTGGCCAATTGGTCATTAAAATTTTGGTTGGATGTGTATTTTTCATTACGCAAGTTGCGCGGATCCACTAAAGTGATCGTGGCTTTTAAATCGACATACGGTGCATATTGATCAGAAGTTAAAGTTGCCACCACTTGCTTAGGGTGCCCAAGCCCTGTTGGCTCAATTAATAGACGATCGGGCTTTTGCCTAAGTAAGGCGTTAATTCCAACAGACATAGGAACACCCGCGGTACAGCACATACAGCCGCCCGGTACTTCTTTGATCAGCGCGCCTTGGTCAGACATCATCGCCCCATCAATACCAATTTCTCCAAACTCATTGACCAACACCGCCCACTTTTCATCAGCAGGTTTATTCTTCAATAAATTCAAAATGGCCGTCGTTTTTCCTACACCAAGAAAACCGGTAATAATGTTAGTTGGTACTTTTTTTGTCATGTCAGCACTCCTTTTGCGGCAGTATATACCGAAATAAGAAGCCAGTGCATGGTTTGCCAGTTAGACAGGAACAATGAGCCGAGGTACATAAACGACAAAAGGCGCACTACGGTGAGCGCGCCTTTCCCCTCGTAACTCAATCGTGAGTTCGCGAATCGGGAGGACTATAGATGCAACCCGATCATAAACGAGGACATAGAATTGAAATATTGCTGATTCCATCCAAATTGTAGGTAAGGCTTGAATTCCTCCCTGTACGATATCTGAATCTGCCTTACGCTTTAACTATGGTTCATTTGGCTGGCTTAGCAAGGTTCAATCTCTGTTTTTTAACTCATTTTTAACTCAGATCTCGTTTTTAGTAGAGAATCTCTCCATCTTCCAGATATGGAAATCTACATTGCAGCTTTGACGCTATAGTTAATCACTTTGGCGCGTATAATTCTGTAACAAAATATGTTCACATTTTACCAATCGAGGCCCTTTTTTACATGACCAAAAGAGAGAGATTGAAACAGTCACTGCTTGCAAAAGTTCCAAAAGATACGATTAACCAATTTCTCTCTAAGGACAAAACACCACTCTCAATCCTTTTTCTTTCGCTCATTGTCGGTATTCTTGCTGGGATTGTTGGTACTTACTTTGAGGCCGCTGTGCACTTGGTTTCGGAAACACGCACCGAGTGGTTAAAAAGTGAGATTGGTAATATCTTACCCTTGTGGTTGGCCGCTTTTCTTATCAGTGCAGCGTTGGCGTTTATCGGTTATTTCCTTGTGCACCGGTTTGCGCCCGAAGCCGCCGGTTCTGGCATTCCTGAAATTGAAGGCGCGATGGATGGTATGCGCCCCGTTCGTTGGTGGCGAGTACTGCCAGTGAAGTTTTTTGGCGGTATGGGCGCCTTAGGTTCTGGTATGGTTTTGGGACGTGAAGGGCCCACGGTTCAAATGGGGGGAGCCATTGGCCGAATGGTGTCGGATATTTTCCGCATCAAAAATGACGATACCCGCCACTCACTCTTAGCCTCTGGCGCAGCTGGAGGCCTAGCTGCCGCATTTAATGCGCCGCTGGCGGGCATCATGTTTGTGATAGAGGAGATGCGCCCGCAGTTTCGCTATACCCTCATTTCAGTACGTGCCGTCATTGTCTCTGCGGTGGCGGCAAATATCGTCTTTCGCGTGATTAATGGCCAACATGCTGTGATCCAAATGCCGCAATATCAAGCACCAGAGCTGGCTTCACTGTGGCTGTTTCTGCTGCTTGGGGGACTGTTTGGTATTTTCGGTGTGCTATTCAACCGTTTAATCACACTATCACAAGATATTTTTGCCAGAATTCATCGCAATGATCGTAAGCGATATTTACTCACGGGTTCACTATTGGGAGGCTGTTTTGGCTTAACTTTATTGTATATTCCAGAATTGACTGGGGGTGGCATCTCACTGATCCCTAATATCACCAATGGTGACTATGGTGCCGCTATCTTGCTGCTTTTGTTCATTGGTCGTATTTTTACCACCTTGATCTGCTTTGGTTCTGGTGCTCCGGGCGGGATTTTTGCGCCAATGCTGGCATTAGGCACGCTGTTTGGCTACGCCTTTGGCCTGATTGCGCAAGAACTGTTACCACAATTAGCGATTAACCCAGGAATGTTCGCCATTGCAGGCATGGGTGCACTGTTTGCCGCAACGGTTCGCGCACCCATTACAGGTATTTTATTAGTTATTGAAATGACCAATAATTATTATTTAATTTTACCGCTGATTATTACTAGCCTTGGCGCGGTTATTTTCGCTCAATTACTTGGCGGCCAACCCATTTATAGTCAGTTGCTCCATCGCACCTTGAAAAACGCCAAGCTGCAACAACAAGATCTTCCACCAAAAGAGTAATCGTGAGACTCATGAATATTGACTCCGCTGCGAATTGTTATGTCTAAGTAACAAATTAGAAGGTGAGATGTTGCACCACAACTCGATAAACTTGATAATGCGCTCGTTTGCTGGCTGCTAGAAATACATTATTCATTTTCTAGAGCAAATGATGACATGGAGTTTATCGTTGAACTGGAAAAGGTTAATTCAAGTACAAAGCACACCGCCCTCTCAAGCTGCGCTAGCATTAGGTGTGATCAGCCTCGGGCATGCGTGGGCGCTTTATATTCCCTCGGTCGGCCTCATTATTCGCCCCTATTTGGCACTGCTCGGTGCATTATTACTGCTGCCTGTCTTGCTAAAATACCTCACCAGCTTCAAGACATTCATGGAGGACATTCGCCACCCTCTTTCCGGTAGCTTGATGGCTCCAATGAGCATGACTTTACTGATCTTAAGTGATTATCTCGCTTTAATTTCACCGCTCATTGCTTATCCTATTTGGTTTACCGCGCTCTTGCTGCACTTCACCATGATGCTGCTTTTCTTCAGTTTTCAGGCCATGAACTTTAAAATCAGCCATATTGTACCAAGCTGGTTTCTTTATCCGGTTGGGTTAATCAGTAGCTCGCTCGCTGGCACGCAATTTGGCCACACTGTCTTTTCAGAAACACTCGTCTCTGTCTGTATCGCTATCTATTTTTTTATGCTGCCGTTAGTGTTATATCGTTTGGTGTTTGCTGGAATGTTACCTAAACGCGCACGCCCAACACTCGCGATTATGGCTGCACCTATTAACCTCACCCTCGCGACGTATTTGGTCAACTTCCCTCATCCTGATCCAATATTAACAGGCGCACTGGCTGGCATTGCCATCACCATGACACTGCTTATTTACCTTTGCTATATCCGTCTGCTCAGGCTCAAGTTTCAACCGTCTATTGCTGCTGTGACCTTCCCTTCTGTCATCAGTGCTATCGCCATGCATCGTTTAACCACCTTCTTTGAAGGACAGTACCCGCAATGGCACTGGTTACATCAATTTGGGTTATTTGAATTGACTATTGCTACTTTCTTAGTCGTTTGGGTTTCTATTGGTTATATAAAAATGTATTGGCCTGAATTATTTGCTAATAAATAAAAATCTAATAT
>NZ_CAWNHY010000140.1:0-4165 GCF_963874335.1 Vibrio sp. V10_P2A27P122
CATAGCGCGGCTCCATGCGAAAGTGGGGGAATATAAAAACGCCTACAGTGTAGCACTGCAGGCGTTAAATTTAGAATCTTAAACAATAAGATGATAAAAAGGATTAAGCCAATTCAGCTTGCAGCCAAGGCCAACCTTGTTTCTTACGGCTTAAGGTATTTTCCATCATCAACATGCCATTTTGTTCGTGTTTGGCCAGTTTTTCAGCCCATTCACCAGTATAAAGAAGACGGGTCTGCGCGGTGGTAATGTCGGTCAACATCACGGCGGCAAACGCAAGGCCTTCCTCTTCGCAGCGACGAACTAGGTCTGCTTGAATGGCGTCAATCATGCCATCAACTTGTTCAAGCGTTGCCAATTCCACTTGACCAACCACCACATCACGGCCGTTGAATGGATAAGCTTTCAAATCTTTCTCAACAAGTTGAGCGGCAGATAAACCTTCAATGTCTGTTTTCGCAATCAAAAGCGCTTTAATAAAGGCATCAAGGTCTTCAACCTCAGCAATTTCAGCCAGTGCCAGCACGGCTTCTTTATCTTTTGGTGTGCACGTTGGAGACGCAAAACCGACCGTGTCAGACAAAATCGCAGACATCATCAATATGGCTAAAGGACGTGTGATTGGTGCATTTTCCATCTTGAATAGGTTGAACAAGATAGTACAGGTACAGCCGACTGGCCAAATCCACGCTTCTAGCGGATTCACTGTCATTACGTCGCCTAGGCGATGATGGTCAACAATACCGAGAATTTCCGCTTGGTTGATGTCATCAGGTGCTTGTGCAAGATCGGTATAGTCCACAAGCCATACTTTTTCGCCCGCGACGCTAGTACGAAGTTCAGGTTGAACAACACCAGCTGTTGCAAGAATGTGTTGAGTTTCACGGTTAATTTCACCCTGACGAACAGGCGTTGCTTCTAGACCACGTGCTTTAAGTAATTCAGCAGCAACTAATGCACCACAAATGCTATCACTATCTGGGTTTTTATGACCGACAACGAAAATCATCTTTCTTCCTATTTTAATGCTATTTAATGGCCTATCGAAGGTGATAGGCGAGATTGCTCACAAAGGCCGATACTTTACCTGATTTTCAGAATTTGTCATGGCTTGTGGTTAAGAAATTATGGCTAATTTAGCGCAGCATTCTGCTACCCCGAATCATTCAGTTAACCTGAGCACTCTGTTAACAAGGGCACTCCACTAACAAGAGGTAATCACTGCTCGGCTGGTTAAGCCACTTGCCAAGGAGACTTCAAATACTTTGACTGGCTCTGGCGAAAGCTTATCTCCTGTCCAGTAGTCATACCAATCCACTGGCTGGCTCGCTGTTAAGGTATAGTCACACGCCTCACCTTGGTAATTGAATAAGCAGTGCAGATCATTGCGTTCTGTTAACTTTAAAAATAGGTGATTGAGAGCCAATGAAGTTGGCTTAGCCGCATCTTGGTTGTGTTTGCGCCTAATCATTAACTTATTTAGGCTCTGCTTAGCAAAAGAGGTCCATTCTGGGAGTGGATCACCTGAAAGCAACAAGCCACCACACGCAAGCAATACATTGCGATGAAATTCATAGCTGATGCGATCGGTCGATTGATTCGCAAGCGACGTCAGTGTTGCGCAATCAGGATCAATTTGCCATAACTTGCGGTGCTGCCAACTGCGATAAAAAGTCTCTTTAGCGATTTGTTCAAAGCGCTGTGGCGAACGCTCGACATCGTCCGAAACACGCATGGCATCTACTAAACCCAGTGACGGCCACATCGGCGCGTTACATCCAAGTAACAAAACGCCAGCATGTTTGCTGGCGTTTCGTTGAGCTAATGACGGAATTACGCCACTTCGATTGGTCCACCGAATGACGTCACTGGTGGTACTTTACCAGTAAAAATTCCGATTTGAATAATATCTCTTTATCTTATCCAATGCAGTTACTGCCGATTAGACGTCAAAACGGTTGCGAAGCAGCAAGTAGTGATCGGAAATGGCCGAGTAATGTGTATAATCCTTCACTGTTTAATTTGTAATTATTTTATTGCGATATAAATTTCAACTTCCGAAGCGTTTTTATAAAATTCAAAGTCTGTGGTAAAAGCTCTGTCGTGGCTGCAGCCTTGCGAACTGAAATAAGCCCAAATTTCAGCCCATAATTGATACACAACTTGAGGAAACTGCCCCACTGCATTAAAGACAAGATATTTAGATGAAGCGATATGTGTATCTACCGAGCCAGGCAACATACTCATCGATAAAGTATCCGCGCAAGCAATAACATCAAACGCTCCCGTATGATCCGATTCATAGTTTGTATATACACCGAACACTTTCGAAGATTCAGTGAGTTTAGGAGCCGCTTGTGTATAAAACTTCTCCCATAATTTGCTGATTTTAGCCTTAGACGGGCTCGTTTCATCTTGATTAGTGGTACGAACACAAAACCCGATTGCATTAAAACTGTTAACATGGTTAATCGTCATCATTGAAATCTTCCTTATTACTGGTTGAAGCGATGAGGTTAACAACTACCGATAACCTCATCGCGGACTATACAAATTATCATTGTAATCTAGTTAGCGGGAACATCATCAGCTAAACGCACCGAGGCTTGGACGTTTTTAAAGCCGTATGATTGTAACTGCTGCTCAATCGCTCGTTCCGTTTCAGAATAATCGACAGGTGCTGTTGTAACAGCAGAACGCGACATTGCACTCATCGCACGTGTATTACCGGATAATGGCTTCTGATCCATCAACTCAATTTTGCCTGCAAACGATTCTTCATAGATTATTACACCTTTGATCATACTGTGCTTAGGTTGCTCGACTTTACCAAGTCGGTTGAGCAAGGTCTCTTGGCCATACATACGGCTCATCTTATTCCAATCCCAAAGCGTGTTAATTCCTGGAATGTCACGGTGGTCATACAAATAGTCCAGGCTTTTCTCCCGATGTTTATCCATGCGACCAATCAAGAAACTATGCTGTAAATGCCGACGGTGTGATTCTGCACTAAGCATAGGGTTGGTAAAAGAACGAATCGGGCCATCAAACTCTAACTCGTAAGACATGTCGACATTAGCCCTATATGGAAAAGTCATGTCCGCCCTATAGAGCTCTAACACGGCCAAACCAGAACTTCTTGGTTCTAAAACTGGTCGGCCTTGAACTGTCACTCTTGTGCTTTCTGAACCTCCTACCACGTCAGACCAACTTGCTGTATTGTCGATGCTAGTTTCTGCTGTAAATGAAAAACTCATTGTAGTTGTCACTTTACCACCAGCGATCCCAGGAAATCCTCCACTACCTTCAGATGCCACCGAAAAGCCCGTAGTGGTACCAATTTTAAATCCAACAGAAGAGCTCGCTGATCTAGTATGGCTCCATGATTTGTTAGCGTCATAAGCGAGATCAACAACAAAAGTTTGCGGGCTATTCGTTCGGTTCTCTAAAGGCACAACAAGACTGCCGATTTGCTGCTTACCACTTGTTACTACCGGTCCATCCAATACAAAACTATCACTATCAATTAAGTATTCGATATTTTTCACAGTTATGCTGGTCTTATCACAGCTGTTTGGCTGGCAGTAACCTTCTTCATTCCCCTTTATGCGGTATTCACCCGGACCAAGGCGGGTAACGGTCATGTCCTCGCCAACATTTTTAGCTGAATTACCCCACAAGTTGTGAAAACCAAGTGAATAGCCAAGCAACGCGGCTGGTTTGATGAAATTTTCGAGATCATTAAAAACAAGCCACTCTATTTTATCTTCAGACCCTTGTTCAACAATAAGTGGGGGAAATTGAGGGAAAAGATGATCCTGAATAACTGAGGTAGTCTCTGTCGATTCAGGATAACAAACGGTATTATTACTCGACTCATCTTTTGTAAAACGCTCACCAGGGCCTTTAAAACCACGCCCCTTAATAATCCAATTATTGCTGAGGGATGCAGTTTCCCAACGACCCAGTTTTTTAAGTGTCGCTTGACGTACATCGGCACTCCTTAGCTCTTTCCTGGTAAGCGCTCTATAACCTGCCTCGCAAATTCCCATACCAATATCACGGAAAATCACAATATTAGCTGGGTCCACAATATCGCTATCGCTGTTATTTTTTAGCGAGGAGCACTCCACTGCATAAGCATATGAACCAAACAATACTGCAG
>NZ_CAWNHY010000141.1:0-4105 GCF_963874335.1 Vibrio sp. V10_P2A27P122
ATGTGGTGGGCTTTTTCACTTCCACTTTTCTTTTTTTTGTTTTGAAATATTAATTCCATTTTTTTATTTTTGTAAATAAAAATTCCATTACGATCACATAATGAAATATTACGGTAATTTTCCATTGAAAATGAAACAAATATTCCTTATAAGTGGTATTGTGAAATGACTGTGCAATAGATTGTAACACGGCAAGAACTGTCTTATCCCCCTAAGGGGAAAGAGGACTTGTTTAGCACTGAGGTACTTAAGGAGCGAACGGTGAGTACAGAAAAGAATTTAGATGTGATTTGCATGGGACGAATTGCGGTTGATCTTTATGGACAGCAAATCGGTGCCCGCTTAGAAGATATGAGCTCTTTTAGTAAATATTTGGGTGGTTCATCGGGTAACGTGGCTTATGGTACCGCAGTTCAGGGGCTAAAATCCTCCATGCTGGCCCGGGTTGGTGACGAACACATGGGCCGTTTTTTACGTGAAGAACTACAACGAGTCGGCTGTGACACCAGCCATTTACTGACAGATAAAGATCGACTAACTGGGCTTGTGATCCTCGGTATTAAAGATGAAGAAACCTTCCCACTGATTTTCTATCGTGAAAACTGCGCTGATATGGCGATCAGCAAGGAAGATTTCAGTGAAGAGTACATTGCCTCTGCACGTTGTTTGGCAATCACCGGAACGCATCTTTCTCACCCTAAAACACGAGAAGCGGTGTTGACGGCATTGAAATATGCTCGTCGCAATGGTGTTAAAACTGCCTTAGATATTGATTATCGGCCGGTGTTGTGGGGGCTCACCTCTTTAGGCGATGGTGAAACTCGTTTTATTGAATCAGAAAAAGTTACCGAGCAACTGCAAGAGGTATTAGGTCTTTTTGACCTGATAGTTGGGACTGAAGAAGAGTTTCATATCTGCGGCGGTTCAACGGATACCATTCAAGCGTTAAAAGCCGTTCGTGAAGTTTCTCAGGCTGAGTTGGTGTGTAAACGAGGGGCGTTAGGTTGCTCCGTATTTACGGATGTTATTCCCGAAACTCTTGATCAAGGAATCACCGTTTATGGCGTTCGAGTGGATGTGTTGAACGTATTAGGAGCAGGCGATGCCTTTATGTCGGGCTTATTGCGTGGCTACTTAAATGGTGAAGGTTGGGAAAAAGCGTGTGCTTATGCCAATGCTTGTGGCGCGTTAGTGGTTTCTCGTCATGGCTGTGCTCCAGCGATGCCAACGAAAGCCGAACTGGACAATTACTTACTACGGGCTCAGCAAGTGAAGCGTCCTGATCTCGATAGTGAGCTTAATCATCTCCATCGTGTCACCACGCGAAAATCCTCAACACGAGATGAGCTCTGTGTGATGGCGTTTGATCACCGAATCCAATTTATTGATATGGCACGCCAAGTTGGAGCGGGCATTGCTCGTATTAAACCACTGAAGAAACTGATTTTACAAGCAAGCCGAGAAGTCGCCGTTGAAGCGGGATTGGAAAAAGGCCAAGCCGGGTTATTATGTGATAGCTCCTTTGGTCAAGATGTATTAAATGCTATTACTGGACAGGGCTGGTGGATTGCACGACCAATTGAATTACCGGGTTCACGTCCGTTGAAACTAGAGCATGGCAATATTGGCTCACAACTCGTCAGTTGGCCGCTTGAACATATCGTGAAATGTCTGGTGTTCTTTAACCCAGAAGATGATCACACGGTGCGTTTACAACAAGAACATCAAATTCAAGAAGTGTATCAAGCCTGTTGCCAATCTGGGCATGAGCTGTTACTCGAAGTGATTTTACCCGCAGGCATTGAAAAAGAAGATGCCCTCTATCTACGAGCGATGAAACGCTTTTATAACCTAGGCATAAAACCAGATTGGTGGAAGCTTCCTCCATTAGATAAAGCGAGCTGGCAGGCGATCTCGACGTTGATTGAAGAACGAGACGCTTATTGTCAAGGAGTCGTTATTTTGGGCTTAGATGCTTCGCAAGCAGAATTACAGCATAGTTTTTCACAAACAGCAGGACAAAACATCGTGAAAGGGTTTGCTGTTGGTCGCACGTTATTTGGAGAGCCCTCACGTGCGTGGTTAGCCGGTCAAATGGATGACCAAACTCTGATTCATGCCGTGAAAGAAAATTATCACAACTTAATCACACTATGGCGTCAACGCGGCGAAAAATAGTGCAATAAAAGGAGACTTTTGATGAGTGTTCAACTAGGTATTAACCCACTCACGTGGACTAATGACGATATGCCAACACTGGGAGCCGAAACATCGCTAGAAACCTGTTTAAGTGAAGGAAAACAAGCAGGGTTTGCAGGTTTTGAGCTGGGGAATAAATTTCCACGTCAGGCGAGTGTGTTAGGCCCAATTCTCGCTAACCATGATCTGAAACTGGTCTCTGGTTGGTATTCCATGGAACTCTTGACTCGTAGTGTGGAAGAGGAAATTGAAGCGGTACAAGAACACCTGACCTTATTGCGTGAACTTGGCGCAACAGTGATGGTCGCTTGTGAAGTGACAAACTGTATTCATGGTGCAAAAGAGACACCGGTTCACTTACGCCCTCTGTTTCCCGCTGATCGTTGGGAAGAGTATGGTCGTAAGCTAACAGAGTTTGCTCAATACACACAAAGTCAAGGTGTCCAGATCGCTTACCACCATCATATGGGAACGGTGATTGAAACCGCGCAAGATATTGATAACTTGATGAAGAACACTGGTCCTGAAGTTGGCTTACTATTAGACACTGGTCATCTGACGTTTGCAGGCGAAGATCCGGTAAAAGTTGCGCAATGCTGGGCTGAGCGAATTAACCATGTGCATTGCAAAGACATTCGAAAAGACGTACTTGCCGATGTGAAAAATCGCAAATTAAGCTTCTTGGATTCTGTTCTAGAAGGTGTTTACACCGTACCGGGTGATGGTTGTATTGATTACCCCGCGGTATTTAATGTGCTGAAAACGGTCAATTATACAGGGTGGCTTGTGGTTGAAGCTGAGCAAGATCCTGCGATTGCTCACCCGTTGACTTATGCCACATTGGGCTACAACAACTTATCTAAATTTGCCAAAGAAGCTGGGCTTTTATAGCGCCAATTCTTTGAGTAAATAGCTAACCGCTTATTCCTGATAGCGCCTTTTTAGGCGCTTTTTTAGCAAAAAAGAGCACAGAATGATCATCAGCGATCCGTGGTTTTATGTGACCGCTATTCCTGCGGTACTGATTTTTGGTATTGGTAAAGGCGGGTTAGGCGGCGCGTTAGGTGTTGTTGCCGTTCCTTTGATGTCTTTGAGCGTCTCGTCCACACAGGCGGCAGCGATTCTATTACCAATTTTATGTGTGATGGATGGGTTTGCCGTGAAACAACATTATAGGCATGTTGATACAATGCTGCTGCGTAAAATGTTACCGGGAGCAGTATTGGGAGTTGCAATTGCCGGAATGGTAATGTCGTACAGTTCAGAAAATTGGCTGAAAATAGTGGTAGGCAGCTTATGCTTGCTCTTTTGTGGGCACTATTTTTTTACGCTGTTTGTGATGGGGAAAAAGAAGCTGAATCCCACCTCAAAATACGATCGTTTATTGGCTTTTTTCTGGTCAGGGCTAAGTGGTTTTTCTAGCACAACCATACATGCCGGTGGTGGTCCTGCGAGCATCTATTTGCTGCCACTCAAATTAGACAAAGTGACCCTAATTGCAACTATGGCGGTTTTTTTTTCTGTAGTGAATGTATTTAAATTGTTTCCTTTTTATCTGCTTGGTCAATTTGACAGCTCGAATTTAATGACAGCCCTTATTTTGATACCACTTGCGCCAATCGGCGTGAAGCTTGGGGTAGGGATTCTTTATCGTGTTAGTCAAGAAACGATCTACCATGCTTGCTATTTGCTGTTGTTCATCTCTGGGACAAAACTCTTCGCCACTGGTATCTACTCTGTTTTGGGTTAAGCTAACGGCATTTTTTATATGTACCAAATGAAATTAATATTTCACTAAAACTCGATGATCTTGGCTACTTACGGTTAAATTCAAATAATGCCGCATAAAAACGAAATATAAAAATCATATTGATTGAAAATGAAATTTTAATTCTATATGATGGGT
>NZ_CAWNHY010000142.1:0-4089 GCF_963874335.1 Vibrio sp. V10_P2A27P122
CCAATGCACTGTCCAAGAGTGAGTACAGAGTAATGCAAGCAATTGATAAGCAATCTAGCTGCTGCCAGTTAGCTGAAAAGCTATTCATTACCGAGTCAACACTAAAAGGCCATCTTTCAAGAATATACAAAAAACTTGGCGTAAAAAATCGAGCTGAACTAATTGCAAAAATTGACAGAGATAAGCCTAGCTAAGCATGACTGGTTTTAAACGCAGGTGAAAATATTACATTACGAATTTTAAAGGAATAGTCAATGAACACAATAAATATACCAACGAAAGAAGGCAGAAAAGATGTTCCTGCCTTTTTTATTGATGGCGTTGAAGGTTTGGCTATAACAATGGTTAGATTTGGCAGTTTCGATGTGACACACGTTAAGTCTGGCCACTTCATAATTAATGGATTTGAGCGCTTTGCAAATGCTGTTGTTCATATGCTTTCCATTTATCTTGCAATGAAAGAGTCAGGCATTAACCCAGATTGCGAAATAGATGAAATAAGAAAGCAAATCATCGAATCAGATCATGAATGCAAGCATTTAAATCACCTTTCCATCAAAGCATATATAAACATTGTCAAACCTATTATGGGTTTCTCTGGTGAATTCCCATGGGAAGGTGATGATGAAGGGCCACATTGCGAAGTTGAAAAGTTAATGAAACTGCTTAAAGGAAGTAATGGTGAATAAAAATCAGGGAACTAACGGCGGTGAGGCATATAAACAAAAGTGCAACGCCTACTGGGAATCAGTTCGGTTTCAAGTTGAGCTTGCTTACTTAACCGAAGGTTCTTACTCCGCAGCCGCTCGCGAACTTAACCGCAAACGCATTCCAACAATGCACGGAGCGAACTGGCATCCACAAACAGTAAGTGACGCGATCAGTCATTACGCTGAAGTAGATAAATTCAATGGAGATTACTAAATGACGATGACAAAGCCTCTTTCAATTCGTCTACATGATTTACTAAAAAGTGATTTTCCAAACTCATCGTACAACTTGCGGAGATTCGCTTACAGTAAAAAATATCAATCACTAAAGCATCACTATCGTATGTACAAGGATGCTGACGGCGATCTTCATCTTGGATTTCTCGATGATACAAATTGTTTTTTTGGCAGGACGTTAATTCGATTAGCTTGCGGTGACTATCAAACATTTGCATACAGCCTAGATTCGCCAATATGTTCACCAGTTGATGTGACTGAGTGGTTTATTAGCGAATACAAAGAAAAGGGAATGTGCGCTTACACAGACATGCGCCATGGATGGATTGAGAACCATAAAGATAGTGCGACTGATGGAACAACTAGAACATGCATATATTGCGACAAAGTTGAAACGCTTAAATCTAAAATGGTCAGGAAAATTTGGTGGGATTAAACATGAAAAAAGATCTAATTATTTTATCAGCGGCGATGCATTTAGGAATGGCAAGAATGCCAGCCAAACGCAATGCCAAAGCCGATCGCCAGCGCTGCACCATCTACACGCCTGATAGTCCAGAAGTAAAAGTAATGACAAAGCAATTCTGGGAACGAGCCGCGCAAAAAGGAACAGCCAGTTACTATTGCACATGTGATAACGATCATTGCGAAGAGGTTTGGTTCCAAATTGGCCGAGAAGGAGAAACCTGCAGATTATGTAAGGTTGGTAAGCTTCACCATCATGATGTTGAACCTTGGGATTAACCACATAGAAAAACTAACCCTCTATTGAGGGTTTTTTATTGAGGGTATGTTTGTGTTGCTAAAAAATGAAATAGTAGTCGACAACTTTGCGGGCGGCGGAGGTGCTTCCACTGGCATGGAACTTGGCCTTAACCGCCATATTGATATTGCGATAAACCACGATCCCGCCGCGATTGATATGCACAAAATGAATCACCCAGAAACCAAGCACTATTGTGAGTCGGTTTGGGATGTTGATCCCGTTGAAGCCTGTGCAGGTCGTCCAGTTGGTTTGGCTTGGTTTTCTCCTGACTGCAAACACTTCTCAAAAGCCAAAGGCAATAGACCTGTAGATAAAAACATTCGCGGCTTAGCTTGGGTAGCTATCCGCTGGGCTGCACTTGTGCCGGTTCGTATCATCATGCTTGAGAACGTTGAAGAGTTTATGACTTGGGGGCCGGTTGTTGAAGCTGAAGAAGGGAAGTTCAAGCCATGCCCTGATCGAAAAGGTGAAACATTCGAGGCTTTTGTAAAAGTACTCACCACTGGATTGGAGAAACAACACCCAGCATGGGAAGAAATACGCTATGCGCTAGGGGAAAACTTTCCGTATGAAAAACTTGAAAAAGGGCTTGGTTACAATGTCGATTATCGAGTTCTTCACGCTTGTGATTACGGTGCGCCAACCATTCGTAAACGCTTCTTTTTAGTCGCTCGTAATGACAAACAGCCAATCGAATGGCCAGTTCCCACGCACGGCCAGAAAGGTTCAGGACTCATGCCTTACGCGACCGCAGCAGATATCATTGACTGGTCAATCCCTGTTAAATCAATTTTCGGACGAAAAAAACCACTTGCCGAAAAAACAATGGAGCGTATCGCAAAAGGTTTGGAAAAGTTTGTATTTGGTACAGATTCACCATTTGTTGTTAACTGCGAATGCGCATTTATTGCCAAGCACTATACAGGCGTTACTGGTTCAGATTTAAGAGAGCCATTAGCGACCGTTACAACGACTGATCATAACGCACTAGTCATGGCGTTCATGACAAAGTTCAGGTCTGGAAGTGTTGGTTATGATATTGAAACGCCAGTTCATACAATCACATCCGGTGGAGAACAAAAAAGACCTGGCACTGCAAACACCCAAGCTCTAGTAACAAGCCATATGGTTAAGCTGCGCGGCACAAATATCGGCCACGCAACAAATGAGCCACTACACACAATTTCAGCCGGCGGTTTACACCTAGGCGAAGTGCGAGCTTTCCTAATTAAGTATTACGGAACGAGTTTTGCTGAAGGTTGTGACACTCCTATTGGCACTGTAACAACAAAAGACCGCTTTGGTTTGGTTACCGTTCATGGAGAGCAATACCAGATCGTCGACATCGGCATGCGAATGCTTGAGCCTCATGAGTTATTTGCAGCTCAAGGTTTCCCGTCTGAGTACAAAATTACTCATAACTCCCAAGGCAAGAAAATAAGCAAAGCAAGCCAAGTAGCAAGATGTGGCAATGCAGTATGTCCTCCTGTAGCGCAAGCGCTTGTTGAAGCAAATTTGCAGCCATTATCTAAACAAAAAGCAGCATAGGTAACGACCAATTAACATTCTAATAAATGGAGATAAGATGCCGCCGCCACCGCCACCGCCACCAGCTTTTAAGAAGCAATCGCTAGAACAAGTAACAAAACAACTCCTAGACACACTTCAAAATGAAATCCTACCAAGCTTAAACAAAACAGTTGTAGAGCTAAAAAAAGCAAAGCTTAACTACGACGAGGCTGTACATAAGCTTAGAAAACTAAAGCTAAGTAAGGAAAGCAAAAATGCAATCAAAACAGATTGAGGAACAAATTGAAAAGCACTTTAAAAGCGGAGTCATACCTGCCGTTGTAGCGGAAATGGCTTTTCAGGATTTTAGATGGGGAGCCGATCGCCAACTTCACAATAACGTTTGGGATACAATACTTGGTGAAGAGGTTGGCGAAGTGAGCGAGGCCGCGATACTATTTGTAAACGCCAAGCTTGGCCAGATTAAGGGCAATGTTTCAAAGCACACTTTGGAAGTTAACACCAAAGAGTTACGCTCTGAACTTGTTCAAGTTGCTGCAGTAGCAATGCAGTGGATTGAGGCGTTAGATAGGAGCAAATGAAGTGGCAACATACAACGAAATACAAGCAAAAGAAATGGAAATGTTTGGCTTTAGAATGATTAATTCTAGTGCCTTTGGAGATGAAAAACCAACCTTTGCCATTGGTTTTTTTGACGATGAGATTGATCTAGAAAAGATCAAGTCAATGGTTGATAAGCATAAAGAAGAAATTGAAGGTTATCGTAAGCAACGACCAGAAAACCCTATCAATCACACATTTGATATGGAAAAAGGGCTTAGCTCGGTTGAAATGGTTACTGAAGAT